>JAIPFV010000001.1 GCA_021736475.1 Spirochaetia bacterium
GGAAACAGGAACTTGAGAAAATCGCCGGACTTACCAAAGACCAAGCGAAAGAACTCATCATTACTTCAATGAAACAGGAAGCCGAGCATGATGCTCAAGTTGTAATTAATAAGATTGAACAGGAAGCACAAGCGGCGGGAGAGAAAAAGGCCCGGGATATCATTGTAACCTCGATTCAGCGCTTAGCGACCGAAGTAAGTGGCGATGTATCGATAAGTTCAGTAAGCTTGCCGAATGACGAGATGAAAGGCCGCATAATCGGCCGTGAAGGGCGTAATATCCGTACCCTAGAGACACTCACCGGTGTAGATATTATTATCGATGACACTCCGGAAGCAGTGGTATTATCCTGCTTTGATCCGGTTCGTAAAGAAATTGCGAAAGTGGCCCTAGAAAGGCTCATTCAAGACGGGCGAATTCACCCCGCTCGCATTGAAGAGGTAGTTCAGAAGGTTGGAAAGGAAATCAACCAAATCATCTATGAAGAGGGTGAGAAGGTGATTTTTGACCTTGGTGTCCATAATGTCAGCCAGGATGGAATACGAGCACTCGGCAGACTGCACTATAGAACCAGCTACGGCCAAAATGTGCTTGCCCATGCAAAAGAGGTTGCTATTCTTTCAGGAATGTTGGCGGCGGAAGTGGGTGCGAATAGAGAGATAGCCAAACGGGGGGGGCTACTGCACGATATCGGGAAGGGAATTGAAACCGAAAGTGACAGTAACCATGCAGAATTAGGTGCGGAACTAGCAAAGCAGATGGGTGAAGATGCCCGTGTGGTGAACTCAATTCTTTCGCATCATAATGATGTTGAACCTAACTGTGTCGAATCTATAATTGTGCAGGTGGCCGATGCGATATCCGCCTCCCGCCCGGGTGCGCGAAGAGAGACCATCAACAATTATATAAAACGTTTAGAAAACCTTGAACAAATTTCTGAGAGCTTTGAGGGCGTCGAAAAGGCGTTTGCAATTCAGGCCGGTCGTGAGCTGCGTATAATGGTAAACAACGACTCGGTGGACGATCAAAAAGCGAAGGAACTGGCCAAGGAAGTAGCCAAAAAAATTGAGGCAGAACTGCGATATCCCGGAAGAATAAAAGTAACAATAATAAGGGAGACTCGGGTTATCGAATATGCCAGATAAAATTACTGCTCTGCTCCTCGGGGATGTCTTTGGCACCCCCGGGGTTCGGGCATTATTCACCAGGTTAGCATCTTTACGGAAAGACCACAAAGCAGATATTGTAATTGTGAATGGCGAAAATGCTTCAGAGGGTCTTGGAATTACTGAAGAAATTGCGGAACAGCTTTTTTCGCTTGGAGTAGATGTAATTACTTCAGGAAATCATATTTGGCATCGACGCGAGATTGTGAAGCTGCTCGATTCAGATCGACCAATTATTCGGCCTGCAAACTACCCGCCGGGTACCCCCGGAAAGGGATTGGTGGTGGTGAATGTGAAGTCTACGCCTGTGGCTGTAATAAATCTACAGGGGCGCCAGGACATGCGCTCTATTGACTGTCCATTTCGTACCGGGAAGGAAATTGCCCGAAAATTACAGGCTCAGACGAAGGTAATTTTGACTGATTTTCACGCCGAATCGGTAGGAGAAAAAGAGTCGCTGGCCTTTCATTTAGACGGACAGATAAGTGCTCTGATAGGTACCCATACTCATATTCAAACGGCCGACGAGAAAATTATGCCCCAGGGCTGTGCTTATATAACCGATATGGGGATGTGTGGCCCAGATGATAGTGTGATTGGAAGTTCAAAGGAAATTTCAGTTCAGCGATCTCTCAGTCAGATGCCGTTGAAAATGGAAGTCTCTGATACTTCAGCTGTAATTCAGGGTGTCAAAGTGGTGATTGACGTAAAAACTGGTAAGGCAACTAAAATAGAACGTATTTCGGAAAGATCACTAGTCTAATCATCAGGTTTGTATAGAAAAATGCACTAAAAATGAAAAAAATGCCTCTGTTACAACTACTGCATCATAAGTTTCCCCAGTTTAGCCGGAAAGCTTTGTATGCGAGGATATTATGTGGTGAAGTGGCGGTGAACGGCGAACATCATCGAGATCCTCAGTTTAAGGTACCCCTAGATTCGGAAATCAGGTTTGAACAGCGTAAGTATGTTTCCCGGGGAGGCTTGAAGCTTGAAGCTGCCTTAACGATGTGGCAACTACCGGTTGAAGGGAAGGTTTTCTTGGACGCCGGGGCCTCTACAGGAGGCTTTACCGATTGTCTGCTGCAGTATGGTGCGCAGAAGGTACATGCTGTTGATGTGGGGTACAATCAGATAGATTACTCATTGCGGAAAGACCCGCGGGTGCGTGTGTTAGAGCGCACAAACATTATGCACGTACAAGAGCTGAGCCCGCCGCCCCATGCGGCTGTTGCGGACCTCTCTTTTCGTTCGCTTCGCGGTGCGGCTGCACATATTATCAGTTTGACAACTGAGCAGTGGATGGTTGGACTGCTCAAACCCCAGTTTGAAGCAGCTTCGGAACAGTTAGAGGCTTTTAATGGGGTGGTACGTGCGGAAGAGGATGCCTATAGAATCCTACAAGAGGTAACAGACTACCTGAAAGAGGAGGGGCTGCAGGTTCGTGCTGTTGTTCCCTCTCCAGTTTCAGGGCGAAAGGGCAATCGAGAGTTTTTGCTTTTACTCACCGGAGGTCGGTGCGACATCTTCGCGGGTGAGCGGTTCTCCGACAAAGATTCCTTCACTCGCTAAATAGTCTATTTTGTTCCCGTTTATAAGTATTTGTACCGAATCTACCGTCTGGAACTCAGTAGCTGTGTACACAATTTGTCGCAACTGGGTATGTAGGCCTTCAGTGCCAAACTGATTGAATCTTATTGCTTCATTAAAGTCGATGTAAGCGGTACTATCTTCAACCCAGACTTTGCGAATTCTACTGTCCTGAGGTATCAGGTTAATAAGCCCCTGATTCAGTTCATCGGCCGTCAGACCTTCAAGCAAGGCTTGTAGAGTTTTCGTAAGGGGGGCGTCGGTGTAATAGATAGGACGTACAATCCGCTGTAGTTTTATACTCCCGGAATCGGTTATCTCTACAAAGTAAAGAGCCGATTTACGCATGCGTTTATCAATGCGCGGTTTTTCGGAGCTTTCGGAGGAGCTATCGGAGGTACTATCTGAAGCGGCCGTTTCATCCTCTTCAGGTGTGTCAACCTTAATTTCAACCTGCTTTTCTTCCTCGCTTTCGCTTTCTGCTTCTTCGGGGCGAGGGGCTTCTGACTGATCACCGGAAGAGGCAGAGCTGTCCTGTTCTTGTGTTTCCGGTTCAACCCGCTGTACTTCTGGTTCTTGGGTGTCCTGTGTAAAGAGATACTCCCTGAAACCGGTCTCGTCTAGAACCGTATTTATCCGCTCGCGGTTAAATAAGAAAACCACTAACACGAGTAAAATCAATGCAACCCAAAACAGACAGCCTAATGATGCTTTTTTTTTCTTTGCCATTCCATCCTCTGTATCGGCATTCTTTTAGGAAAGTTTGATCATAACTTGTGGGAATGCCGACAGGCAATTTGACAGTATAGTCAAAACTTCGTATAGTAAGGGCACATGAAAACGTTTAAAGGTATATCCGCCTCGCCCGGGATATATATTGGTAAAATATTTCTTTATCTCGATGAGATTTCGCAGGTTCCCAAGTATGAGATTCAACCCGAAGATGTAGAAGCAGAGCTGGAGAGGTTTCATTCGGCAGCTGATAAGGCGGGGGATGAGATCCAAGCACTGCAGCAGCAGGCAAACAGCTCAATGGGTTCGGAAGAAAGCCGCTTGCTAGACTCACATTTGCTTATGCTCAAGGATCCGGAGTTTACCAAACGTATTGAAGATAACCTGCGCTCCGATCAGATGAATGTAGAGTGGGTGCTGTATAAAACTGCAAAAGAGCTGGTAAAAATGCTCGAATCTTCGCAGGATACGTATTTACAAGAGCGGACCATTGATATTCATGATGTGGCCAAACGAATCCATAATCACCTGTTGTACCGTGAACGTATTTCACTGGTGGATATTCAAGAGGATGTAGTTCTGGTAACCCATAACTTGCTCCCCTCGGACGCATTAACACTGAATAGGAGTGCGGTGCGGGCAATTGCTATGGATATGGGCGGGAGAACAAGCCATACAGCGATACTGACCAGGGCTTTTGAGATACCGGCTGTGCTTGGTATTTCGACCATCACCAAACATGCCCGTAATGGGGACGAGGCGATAGTCAACGGGAATGAAGGTACGGTAATCCTCAACCCGGATGATGAAACCCGTAAGAAGTACGAGCATAAAATGAAAGAGTGGCAGCGGCGGGAGATGCAGCTTCTGTCGTTAAATGAATTGGCCGCGGAGACAAAAGACGGAAAACACATTCTTTTGAAGGGTAATATAGAGGTTCCCGATGAAACCGAATCGGTACTTGCCCATGGGGCTGATGGAATCGGGCTTTACCGGACCGAATATCTGTTCTTACAGCCGGGGGGGTTCCCCTCGGAGGATGTCCAGTTTGAGGAATATTCAAGAGTGCTGCAGGACATGGAGGGAAACGGCGGGGTTACTCTGCGTACCCTCGATATCGGTGGCGATAAGGTTATACCGGGCTTAGAAGGCTTAGACGAGAAAAACCCTATCCTCGGTTGGCGGGCAGTCAGGTTTTGCCTATCCCGTAAGGATCTGTTTAGGACCCAACTGCGGGCTATGTTGAGGGCATCGGTATATGGCGATTTACGAATAATGTTTCCGATGATTTCGGGAGTTGAGGAGCTTGACAACGTACTTGAAGTGCTCGATTCGGTGAAGCAGGAGCTGAAAAAAGAGGGGATTGCGTTTAAGGAAAATTTACCGGTTGGTATTATGATCGAAGTCCCCGCCGCAGCCCTCACTGCCGATCTTCTGGCCAAAAAAGTTGATTTTTTCTCGATTGGAACTAATGACCTGATACAATACACAATAGCGGTAGATCGCGGTAATGAGAAAATTGCCTATTTATATGAACCTTTTCATCCCGGAGTATTGCGCTTATTGAAAATTGTGATTGACAGCGCCCATTCTGCCAGCATACCGGTGGGAATGTGCGGAGAAATGGCCGGCTACCCGCTGGCCACAGTACTCTTGCTGGGACTTGGTCTTGATATTTTCAGCATGAGCGCATTTACCATCCCCGAAGTAAAAAAGATTATTCGTTCTGTAAGTATGTCGGAGGCCGAAGAACTGACCGGCATCGTTATGGAAATGAAATCAGCTACGGAGATAGACTCACTAGTAAGGAAATGGATGAATGAACGGTTCGACCTCATATAATAACTCTTCGGGTATAAAAATAGCCATTGTCGGGCGCCCGAATGTAGGCAAATCAACTCTGTTTAACCGCTTAGTCGGGCGGCGCAGGGCTATAACAGACCCCACACCAGGGGTAACACGTGATGCAGTTCACGAGCCGGCGGTGATTGCCGATCACGCGGTAGAACTTATCGATACCGGCGGGTATCGTGTGGATGCGGTGGATATTGAATCCCTGGTCCGCGAAAAGAGCCTTGCTCTTCTCGAGGAAGTAGATTTAGTTCTTCTGATGTTGGATATCAATGAATATACCCCAGAGGACGAGGAATTTGTCGAAAAAGTTCGAACCTATACCGACAGGCTTATAGTTGTAGTAAATAAAGTAGATAATCAGCAGCGTGAAGGCTTACTGTGGGATTTTTACTCTCTTGGCTTTGAACATGTGGTGGGCATTTCAGCCGCCCATGGAACAGGTATCGATGATCTGGAAGAAAAAATTGAAGAGGTAATAGATTTTTCGGCCATTGATGACGAGGTCGAGGACGAACCTTATATCAGAATCGCGGTGCTTGGTAAGCCGAATACCGGTAAATCAACCTTGTCTAATTATCTTATAGGGTCCGAGTCCTCAATTGTGTCGGAAATACCCGGAACCACACGGGATGTGATTGAGGGCCGATTTCGTCACCGGGGAACTCTGTTTCAAGTAATGGACACCGCCGGAATTCGCCGAAAGAAAAAGGTGCAGGAGTCAGTCGAATATTATTCGGTGAACCGAGCGTTTAAAACAATTGAAGTAAGTGACGTAGTTTTGCTGCTCATAGATGCAGAGGAAGGGCTTACCGATCAGGATAAGAAAATTGCACAGCAAGCGGTTAAACGGGGAAAGGGAATTTTAATAGTTCTCAATAAGTGGGACAAAGTAAAAGAGATGCCGAACCAAATGCAAGCAATCCAGGATCGGGTACGGTATGTATTTCCAATTCTCAGCTTTGCTCCAACGGTACCGATTTCTGCAAAAACAGGCGAGGGAATTGAAAAACTGTTGAGCAATGTGTATTCGGTATGGAAACAGCTGAATCGCCGGATAGAAACACCGGTGGTGAATGAGCTTATTCAAGATTTAACAGAACACTTACAGCCGCCCCGAGGTACTCAAGGACATTTTAAGGTTTATTATGCCACCCAGGTTGGAAGCAGTCCGGTGAGGTTTTTGATATTTGTGAACCGCAAAAAGGGTTTCCCTAAATCTTATGTACAATATTTGACCAACAGCATCCGCAAAGAGCTTGGTTTTACCAATGTTCCAATTACAGTTGATCTGCGGGAGCGTTCCGGCCATCAAACTTAAGCGAGGACCAGCTTGACGGGGTATCAGATTGGTACAGTCTGTGAACTTCTCGAGGTAAAACCCCATGTACTTCGATACTGGGAGCAGGAGCTGCCGATTCTCTCTCCCCGCAAGGATCAGGCTGGCCGACGTGTGTATTCACGGCAGGAGTTGGATTTATTGCTGCGGATTAAGTACCTGCTGCAGAAGAAAAAGTATACCCTGGCCGGGGTTCGGGAAAAATTGTGGGAAGAGTTGTACTCGGAAGAGAAAAATACTCGAGCCCACATTACGGCCCTTCGTAATGAACTTCTGTTATTACAGGGCCGAATTCGTGAACAGCAAAAAAAGCTCGAAGAGATCTTAGACAAATCCCTCAATAGGTCGATATAAAGAGTATATGAGCATATCAAATCTGCACAGACTGTGTGTGCTAATTCTGTTTAGTTGTGTCTCCACCCTTGGCTGGGCTTTGCCGGATCCGGCTGCCCATGTCATTTCTGAAATCCCGGAAAATATCTTTCTCAGGTCCCAATTGATTGAGCAGGTTCTGGGACCTATCGAAGAGGCGCGACAATTACCCGAGACGATGGAAAATCAACCCGGCTACGATGTTCCTGTCCAGTTCTTTGTGGAGGAACAGAGCGGAAGTGTATATTTCTGTTTTTACCATGGGGCTGATATTGAGTTTAGTGATGCCGTCGCCGGCAGTTATATTATTAGAAGATCGGCGGAAAACGGAAGTCTTGAGCAGATAAAAATCTACTATAAAAGCGATCCCGGCAGCTTTTTACGCATTTACCCCGACTTAGAAGACCGAAGTCGGATAGATGTATTTCTTAAAGGTAGAAAAATGCAGTCGGAAGTGAAGATAAGCCTGTCAATTGAAAAGATCGCCCGCTCGCCCTTCTCTGAAATTGTGCGGCGGACGGTGGGGTATATTGACTGGGAGTTCTACATTCCGAAAGCTGAATTTGCACTACCGGAGCTGACTACTGTTGATGATCTTTTTCAGCAAGTGAGGCCTTATTTGAAACAGCTGCGGGATGCAGAAGATGGGGCGATTAATTCTCTTGGCAAATTTGTGTTTATTAGGGATGGATCTCCACAACCGGGGCAGGGTGGATTAAACTGTTCCGGCTTTGCGAAATGGGTAGTTGACTCGGTACTCTATCCGCACACCGATAGCCTGTTATCCATTGACGCCCTGAAACGGCCGCATCCTGATTATCGTGGAAATCGTTGGAGCCGTAAGGTAGAGGAAATAGAAGATCCCTATTTCGGTCTTGACTGGACTCGTAATTTAGCTGTGGAGGCGTACCGGGCCTTGGATGTGCTGCCCCGGGGAGCGGTCGGTGGTACAGATTCTTCTTTCAATCCCGAATTAGCCGACGTAAATTTTTTGCGTTATCATAAATATGTGGAGGATGTCGGCTATCCGGTCTCGAGCCTTGAGACAGTTATGTACGAGCTGGCTAAGGAGAATACCGGTCATTTTTACCTGGGCTCTGTAAATGTGCTGGCCCATGGAGAATACGAGCTTCGCAGACATCTGCATGTGGCGGTCTTTTTTCCATGGCTGGATGAGGAAGGGCGGCTAGTGTTGAAAGTACTGGAGACCAATGAAGAGACCTCAGCGGCCTCCTTTATTCGCCGTTATCAAGGGGAATATGTACATTTGGTGAGCATTCCGCACACAGGGGTGTTTAAACCTGAGAATATGCGCCTAGAGCCGGTGCTCAAGCGCTAATTTCATTGAAAATACTCTTTAACTGAATTATCTTAAAAGATATGAAAAAGATCTCCATTTTTATGTTGTTTCTTGTAGTGTGTACTTTTTTAGCTTCAGCCCAGGAACAGCGGCTGTATCGTGAAGCTGAGCGGCGTTTTGAAGGTGGTGACTACCAGTTTGCCCTTTCCCGTTATACCCAATTGATGGAGGAGTATCCGGATTCTGAGTATATACCGGATGCCAAGTTCCGAGAGGCTGTCATTTACGCGTTTCTAGGACGGTACAGTGCGTCCCTTGAACGGCTGCAGCGGGTTGCACAGCGGTATTCGAGCACGCGACACTTTCGATACATACCCTTTTGGCAGGGATATAATCTTTACAACTTAGGCCGATATGAACAGGCACAAACCAAATTTGCCGGTTTTCTAGAGGCTAATCCGCAAAGCTTACGGCGGGATGCTCTGTACTATAAGGCACTCTCCGAGCGAAGTCTTGAACAATACGAGCAGGCGCTGAGCACAGTGAAAGCTTTGTATCAACTCTACGATTCACCAGTGCAGAATCAGCAAATGGTTGTTTTATTTACCTCTCTTTTGGTAGAGACAGGGCGCTATGAAGAGCTTTTTACAATTTACCGGGATCTGCAGCTTGAGCATTTTGATACGGCGGTACAGCAGAAGCTTAGCCTTTATCGGGGGGAAGCCCTTTTTCAGCAGGGAAAGTTTTCCCAGGCAGAGTCCATTTACCGTGAATTTCTGGATGCTTCCGAGGATTTAAAGACTATTGCGTATAAACGGCTGTATGTATTGTACGAGGAAACCGGGCAGCCCTCGCTCCAACAGGAAATATTCGATGAAGCCCAAGTGGAGTTATCCGGAAGTCCTGCACTTCTGGCGGAGTTTTTGTTAAGGGCCGGCATAGAACACTACCAGTCCGGCAGTTATGATCTAGCTCGCAGCTATCTGCGCAGAATCCAGCGTACTCTGCCGAAGGAGCAGGTTGACGGTTTGGTACCACTTTACCTTTCCCACATCATGGAGCGGGAAGGAGAGCTCGACAGAGCGGTAGAGCTGCTGCGTGAATACCTCGATCTATCGACAGATAGGCGTGAGGAGCTTTTGCTGGCGCTTGGGAGGCTCGAAAGCTCTCGGGAGCAGTGGCAAACCGCGGCCGGTGTGCTGGAGACCTTCCTGTCTGAATTTCCCGATTCAGACTATCTGGGCCAGGTTAATTATCTATATGCATATGCGCTGTACAGAAGTGAAAAATTCCGTGCTGCCTTGTCGGTAGTACAGGATAGCTTTTCCAAGGGAGAGTCCGGGGGATATGACCGCGAGCTGCTGCGGCTTCGCTCGAGACTGAATACAGAGCTGAATCAGCTTGAAGCGGCAGTAAACGATTTGCAGGAGTATGTGCCCCGCTATCCGGAGGATCTGGAAGCACGGGTGGATTTAGGCCAGTTGTATTTCCAGCTGGAAAACTATTCACAGCTGTACTCACTGGTTGATAATCTGCGGGCGGAAAATTCAGATTTGCCCCAGGGTGCTTCCGAGGAAGAGTTGAAACTGCTGTATATAGAGGGCATGGCTTATCTTAAGCAAGATCAATACAAAGCTGCCGGCGAGGTGCTCAGGGTCTTGTCGAGTGAACAAATGCGCGAGGCGGGGCTGGAAGATTTAATTCCTGATTTCTATTTCTACCTCGGCTGGATTTATTATAAGCAGGTGGACTATTCCGCCGCATTGGAATGGTTTGGGCGTTTAGTAGATGAGTATCCTGAGAACCAGAAAGCTGTGCAAGCGCAGTATCTGGCAGGTTGGGCGGCCTATGCGGATGGCAAATTTGTGCAGGCTCAGGAGTTTTTTGGACGCTACAGTCGTCAGGATATACCTGCGGCAAAACAGGAGCAGGGCTTATTCATGTATGCCAAGAGCAGCGCTGCCCTTGGTAAAAGCGAAGATGCTCTTATGGTGTATCAGACTATTTACAAAGAATATTCGGATTCACCGTATGCCGACGATGCTATGTACGAGAACGCAGGTTTGCTGCACATGCTGGGGCGTTCAATGGATGCGGTAGACACCTATAAGCGCTTAGCCGACCGCTATCCAACCAGTCCTCTGTGCGAAGAAGCGCTCTATCGGCGTGGAGATATTCTCTATCAGCTGGAAAAGTATGAGCACGCACGGGATGCCTACTATGAGCATCGGACTCGCTTTCCCGGGGGGAGCTTGGTCGACGTGTCTTTGTTTTGGGGCGGGATGGCTGCATTGAAAGCTGATGAACCCTATGGGGCTATACTCTTGTGGGAAAAACTGGCGGATGAGCATAAAAACAGTTCTTTTTATGCTGATACTCTGTTGGAGCTAGCTCAGCTGCATGCTGAGCTCGGAGAATTTCAGAGCGCGGTTTCTTATTATTCCCGCTATATCTCCGCCTTTCCCGAGCAAAAGGATGCCGAAACTGCCCGACAAAAGGTGGAAACCCTCAAAAGGGTCATTGGAGGGCAGAGTCAGAGGGAGGCTGAGTTGTCGGTAGTTGTTGAGGAGAAGGGTCTTTCATCCGCCGAGGGGCGTGCCGCTGCACTCGAACTATCCCGAATGTACCTTTATCAATACACTGAAAAAAGTGATCAGGCATATGACTATTTAAGCGATCTGATAGACTATAGTGAGCAGTACCCCGGAGCGGCCGCTGAAGCTTATTATCTTTTGGGTGAGTATTACACTAAACAGCACGAACCTGAGGAGGCGGCCGACTCATATGCTCGAGCTGCAGTGGTAGGTTCAGGCGATGACGATCTGGTTGCCAGGTCTCTTCTAAAGGCGGCCAGAAGTGCCCTTGCCGCCGGTGATACAAGGGGTGCTCGATCGATGGTTAGAAAGCTGGAAACCGAGTTCCCCAATACCCAATGGGTTGCAGAGGGTAAGCAGCTTTTAGAGAACAAGGGGAGTAATTGATGCAGAAATACGACTTCACAAGACATCTTGTTCGACCGTCTTTTTTGTTACTGTGGGGGCTATTGTGTTTGTTTGTTGCAACTGAGTTGTCTGCCCAACAGCCGGGCGCTGAAGAGCGAGATGGAGCGCGCACGGAAGAGAGTGCGGCTCCTGGAGACCCTGAGGTAGAGCTGCCTACAGTGGTACTGGAGTATTCGGCAATTAAGCGGGAACCCATCGCTCCGGAGCTGCCGGAGGGGGATGTTATTGCACTTCCTACAATTGAGGAACTGCTGCCTGAGGCAGGAGCTCTGGAAGTATCATCGCCGGATCTCCTGCCTTCAAGGCCACAGTACGCGGAAGACACCGCTCATAGAGAGGCGGCTTTTTTCAGCGAAGGGGTTATTGGCGGCGGAAGTGATAATCATCTGATAGGGGATATTGCCCTTTATAAGCGTGGAGAAATGCCGCTTTATCAGTTTCGTTTTTCCCACGAGGGTATTGACGGCTACGGGAGTAATGCCGCCGGTACCGGCTATTTTGATCGTCGGGAGGAGCTCTCGGGAAAAGTTGAGTTTGGAAGCAACCGGAATAGTGGATCCGTGAGGGCAAGCTATTTTGAGGCTGAAACCGGACTGCAGGATTTTAGTAAGGCTAATTCGGTTATCCACCGCTTTATACGCGGTAGTGGTTCTTACACCCGGGATTTTCAATGGCCTATATCTCTTTCAACCAAGCTTACCGCCCATAGTGGTTCCCAGCTGATAGGTATGCAGGATGAAGCGGAAGAGCAGTACCTTGAGGCACTCACTGCCGGTGTGTTTGAGAATGAACGGTGGTATGCCAGGCTTTCCGGCGGATATCGATATCAGCAGGCCCCCCTCGACGTGCAGCTTCAGCAAGGCTGGGCCGACGTAACTTCCAAGTTATATTTCGACCACTTTGACATTACCGCTCAGGCCGGAGGTCATTGGGATACGGAAAACAGCTTTCTATTTCCCTGGAACATTGAGTTGGAGGGGGTAGCCGGAAATTTCCTTTTTCGGTTTGGGGGCGGGTACAGTATTGAGCAGTTGTTATACAGAGATCTCTGGAACAGTTATCCCTTGCTTGACACCACCGATACCCACAATCTGCAGCACGGGTGGCAGGCGTATTCCCATCTGGCCTTTACACCCAACTCCAGTTTACGGGTGACAGCAGGTGCCGATTGGAACTTACTGCAAGGGGTTGTTGTACCGGAGGATCTTGATGCTCGTAATCAGGATTCAGGCCTGTTTCCTTTTACTATTGACGAACGGGAGTTTATAGGGGTACAAACCCAAGTAACCTATTATTCAGGCCAGAACATAACGCTTGAAGCAGGCTGGCAGGGGCAATTGATGGATGAAATAGTACCGCTGCGTCCTGAACACCTTATTCAGGGAGGGCTTACCTATTCAAACCGGGATACAGGTTTCGAGACCTCCTTCAAAGGGGATTTTGAATTTGGGGAGCTTCCAGAAATGCGAGTTCAAATGAGTTATCTTGTATCCAAGGGAATTAACCTGGTTCTGGAGGGGAACGATTTACTGGCTCCCTTTTATGAAGGCGGAAGGCCTTGGTGGGGTGAATATGAACAGCGCGGTTTGAATGTTACCCTGAAAACTGAGATTTCTCTGTAATAAGCGCGAGGCTTGAACAATAACTAGTATAAATCCAACAAAGTTTCGCATGCCGCTGTGCGGCAACCGAAACGAAGAAAACAGCCGGATACGGCTATTTTCTTATTAGAAGAAGGAAGGGTGAGTATATGGAATTAATTGGAAAAGGTGGAATTATTATGATAATAATTCTGCTCCTTTCGGTAGTAGCAACCGCAATAATAATTGAACGCTTTCTCTTTTTCAGGCGTATTCGGGTTGATGAGGAGAATCTTATCAGCCGTCTCAAATCGGCTTTAAAGAAACACCATTATGATGAGGCCATAAATATTTGCGAGAATAATCCCTCTCCGATCTCAAACCTGATGAAGGTAGGGATCGAGAACCGCAGCTTCACTCAAAGCGAGATAAAAGATTCGATAATGAGCGCGGCTAATCTTGAGATTCCGCACCTGGAGAGGTATCTTACCTCTTTGGGTACTATCGCCCATATATCACCCTTGTTAGGACTGTTGGGAACGGTTACCGGAAACATAAAGGCATTTGGAGTACTGGGTAGTTTCGGCGGAGCTGTGGGTGATCCTGCAGTGTTGGCTACCGGAATTTCAGAGGCCTTACTGACTACCGCAGCAGGTATAATTGTGTCTGTTCCTACAGTTGCATTTTATAATTTCCTGGTGAATAAGGTAAATCATATCATCATCCGTTTAGAGAACCGTGTAAATGATTTGGTAGTTCTACTAGGGAAGGAATAGCCATGCAATTCAAACGGCGCTTAAAACCAACTGCCACAGTTGATATAGTACCGCTCATAGATGTAGTGTTTCAGCTGGTTGTTTTCTTCATGGTATCCAGTACTTTTATACTTACTCCGGGAATATCCCTCACCCTGCCGGAAGCCTCGAGTGCCGAGCCGACAGTCATGACCCGCTTGGTGGTAACCATTGCCGAAGAAGATCAGATCTACCTGAACAAAGAGCAGTATAGTTTAAAAACCCTGGATGAAGCCCTTCGGCAGTTTTCCCAGCGGGAGGAGCTGCGTGAAATCCAAACCGTTGTAGTTGAAGGAGATCAGAGTGTCTCCTACAGTTTGATGGTGCGGGTACTCGATACCCTCCGCCAGCACGGATTCGAGGGAGTTAATTTACGGATGCGAGAAGAGGATTGATGCGCTCGCCTACACGGGATAGACAAATAATAAGTATACTCTCTGCCCTGGTCATACATGGCATACTCGTGTTGATGCTGGGCCTTGTAGATCTTGGGCAGGATATTACCGACGAGCAGCGGCTTGGTCCGGTAGCAGTACGCTTTGAGCCTGTGCCCTCCGAGGCCTTACAACAGGCTGTAGAACCTCCGGAGCCCGAAGAGCCTATCACAGAGCCACAGGAGCCCGAAGAGCCCGCCACAGAGTCACAGGAACCGGCTGCGGAGCCTCAAGCCTCTGAGCCTGCAGAGCCGGCGGCTGCGCCGCAGCAGCCGGAAAGCCCTCAACGGCACGCAGCAGCTGCAGCTGAAGAGGAATGGAGCATTCCCACACCCTCAGGGCGTGAAATACCGGATACGGAGCGAATGCGCGCTCCTCGGGAGCCCTCGTCGGAGCAGCCCCCGGCTTCCCGCTCCCTCGAAGGCCGAACCGACCGCAATGTAGCCCCGGAACAGCAGCAGGGAAACTCTGAGGGTTCACGTATTACCTATGCAGAAGAGCCCCCAGAGACAAGAGAGACTGACCGCCGACAGGCAGATTCCGACCGGACTGCCGAAAATTCTCAAGAAGGCTCACAATCTGTGTTTGACCAAGAATTGCTGGAGGAGCTTGAGTCGGTACAAGCGAGCGAAGAGGGAGCCGCGAATGGCGAGGCGGAGGGAGGCGAAGGAACCGCAACCGGTACATCTACTACCGTCAGGACGGAGGACGGCGGTAATATTGTATACGCGCTTGAGGGTGAAAATTCGACTCGAGAGTTGTTGAGGTCCTCCTTACCTGAGCTCAGCCAAGAGGAGGTGTCCGGGCTGCCGGGGAGAGTCGAGGTGGTGGTAAGCTTTACCCTTCCTCCGAACGGAAGGCCTATGGACTTGAAAATAGAGCGTTCTTCCAGTAGTATTCCGGTAGTAGATGCGAAAGTTAAGCAGGCGGTTCAAACCTGGGAATTCTCCGATGCGCCGCGGGATGCGGAGCCGGTAAGGGGAATGGCTAGAATCATTATCCGCGCCGCAGATTGATACAATAAGACTGATACAATACTGTAGGTACACACATAGTAAGGAGCTACTTGAATGATAAAGGCGGTAGGTTTTGATGTAGATGGGACCCTCTATCCCAATTACCAGATGTTTTTGTGCTCCCTGCCTTCTCTCCTAAGTGCTCCCCGCTTAATGTACTATTTTGGGCAGGTCCGAAAAGATATGCGGCAAATTGAGTACGACGAGCCGCTGCATGAAAAGCAGGCCCAGCTGCTGTCCAATAAGCTTGGTATTTCTGAAGAACACGCCCGTGACAGGATGGAGAGGCATCTTTACCATCGATGGGAGCACTCATTTCGCTGTATTAGCCCGTTTCGGCAGGTACGTGAAACGTTGCTGGCTCTTAAGCGGAATGGGATTATTCTGGGAGCGCTCTCCGACTTTCCTATTAAAAACAAACTGAAATTCTTGAATTTGGATGATCTGTTCGATTTTAGCCTTTCCTCCGAAGATACCGGCTATCTTAAACCGAATCCGATACCCTTCCAGCAGATGATACGAGAGTTCGGGACAGATCCGGATGAGATATTATATGTGGGAAACTCATATAAGTATGATGTACTCGGTGCAGCCGCCGCAGGAATGCGGACGGCTTGGCTGAAACCACTTTTTGCTACACAGGGTTCAGGTTCACATACCCAGGCCGATATAATCTTCTCTTCCTTCAGCGAGCTGCGCTCCCGCATTTTGAATGAGTTTGTACAAAGTTCTTCTACTCAGAAGTGACCGAAAACAACTTCACAACTGAACCGTAATTGTAATCGCGTAATTGTAATCGCCGTTAATGTAATTGACAACTTGTGTTTCCTGGGTAACAATTACAGGTAACGCGAAAGATTGTTTAAAATGTGAGTATTAAACAATCTATTAAAGAGGGGTAGGGTTTTTAATTTCTGTTATAAGTAGTTAAAAATTTATACCCATGGACTTTGAAAATAAATAATTTTTGAAGCGCCTTAGGTAAAACTGGGAGTTGGGACCATGCTATTCTCTTTGGGAAATATTTTAACGCTTTTAATTGTACTGGTTATTCTATCAGTATATCGTCAGCTCGACAAAAACAACCGTTCACTAACTAAGATAAAGCGCTACTCTGAAAAAATAAAGGAAGAGCTGGATGGGTTCGTTGAGAGTAAAACTTCGGAAGTAAAGAACTTAGGGATAGAACTGGACGTACACCAAAAAACCGGGAAAGAGATACTGAAGCGTATCAAAACAGCCGAGGATGAGCTTGAGAATCGGGCCGCGTCGATGCAGCAGATTAATCAGCGGATTGGTGAATATGATAAGGCTTTATCGGAATTAAAAGATATGACCACCAAGGTCGATGAAAACCTTCAGCGTCTACATAATGAATCAGAATTCGTGGATAAAGTGGGACGACAGCTGAGCGGAACCCAGGAGAGGATACAGCATTTAGAAAAACGTTTGCCGGCTATAACGGAAGAGTTCAACAGCTTGAACCAAAAGGCTCTGAAACAGAGTGCTCAAAAGGCCTTTGCCTATTCAAAGCAGTTGGCTGAAAATCTTGATGAAAAAATCCAGTCCGACGAAGAACGACTATCGGAGTTGAATGGACATATGGATGAGCTGGATACCCGCCGCGAACAGTTTGCCCGAGAAGCCTTCGAACAAATCCAACATGATCTGGATGAGAAGGTGTACCAGGCTGAGCAGTCCGGTGAAAGGCTCCAGGAACAGCTGGCACAACAGCTGTCGGAGACAAAGGACTCGATTAAGGCCCAGGGCGACGAAATGTTGGAGCAAATAGAGCATGAGCTGCGTACGCTTAATGGAAATGTAGAGGATGTAGAGCAGACAATTCAAGAGAAAATTTCCGCTTTTCATGAGCGGGTTAGTGGAATAGAGCAGAAATACCAAAACTCTCTGCAGCAGGCGGCTGAACGGGGAGTTGCACTTGAACATGAGGCCTTTGCCAAATTAAAAGAGCATATCAACAGTACTATTGAGGAGACCGAGCAGAACTTCCAGCAGAGGGCTGAGTCACTGCATCAAAAATATACCCAGCAGTATTCCGAGTTTGATGAGCAATTTCAGGAGCTCTCGGAATCGTTAAACCGAAAATATGCGGATCTGAATTCCGAGACAGACAAGACTGACAGTCATGTACGCCAGAAGCTTGATGCAATGGATACTATGATACGCGACTACGAAGAGCAAATGAACTACCGCTTTGCAAAGATGGAAGAAGCGACCCAGGATATTGATTCACTGGATAAGAACCTGCGGCAGGCGATGGACCGAGTTACTACGCGTATACGCGGAGAATTCCAGGAATTCGAAAAACAGTTAGAACAGGAGAGAGAGGAGCAGCGGCTGAAAGCACAGACGGATATACAGGCAGTTCATGATGCTCTGGCGGAGGTTGAGAACCAGCTTTCGGAGCTAAAGGATGAGGCCGCTAAGAATGTCTCAACCCGCCTTGAAGAGTTTGAAAGTTCTTTTTATAAGGATTTGGAGGGACGCTCAGAAAAAATCGATGAGCGCTATGAAGAATGGAAATTGCAATTAGAAAACCGCCTCTCTGAACTGACCGGAGAGCAGGATACTCAGCGTCAGCGGGTAGAAGAGGAGTATAGTGATGCCCTCCGGGACCGATTATCAGAATTGCAAAACCGTGTTTATACCCAACAAGAAAAGTTTGAGAACCAAGTGCAGAGCTTTCAAGATAGAATCCAGGAGAGAATGGACCACACCTCACAGCAGCTCGAGGGGCTGGAGGGCGATTTAAAGGGCGAGATAGAGACAGCCAAGCAGCAGAGTCAGGCTGCTTTTCAAAAAGAGTTTGCCGACTATCAGTCTGCAAAGGAAGCGCAGCTTAAACGAAGCGAACGCGAGCTGGAAAATGCCCTCGGCGAATTGGAAACCGGAGTCAATGAGCGCCGTGCCGCTATCGATTCCACTGTTGAATCAACAGAATCTGAGCTGAATGTATGGCGCACTCAAATTGAGCAGCAGATACAATCGGCTGACGAGGATATACGCACTCGGTATGAGAATATTCGGAAGGAAATAGACGATACGGTATCGGTACTTAAGGGTGAGTTTGAGGGTCAGCGGGACGAACTCATTCTGCAGTCTCAGGACCAGCGGACACGTTTAAAGAATGAGCTCAAAGAGATCTCTGACCGGGTACTTGAACTGGAAGGTGAGTTGCAGCGAAAGACGGATTCCGCGTTTGAAAGCTTTAACCGTGAATATGAGAATTTTATGCTGGAGATTCAAAAGAAAAACCGTGAATTTCAGCTTGATATGGACAAAAAGATCAAAGACTTTCGTTCAGTATCTCAAGATACCAAAGAGAAAACCGAGCAGATGCAGAAAAAACTGTTCGGCAAAATTGAAGAGGGCTACACCAATCTGCAGGTGAACCTGCAGGAAATTGATAAACGACAGAAGAATTTTACCGCCCAGACCAAAATTTTTGATCGGGCAGACTCATTGAAAGATACACTTCAGGAAAACATAGAGGATTTGAAGGGAGAAATAACCCGGGTCCAGGGACTGAGTGGAGAGATTCGCGAAACAGAAAAGAAATTTATGGCGATCAAAAAAATGGGTGAAGAAGTCGGCAATAAAATGAACCGCTTTATCAATGAAAAACAGCGTATAGAAGAGATGGAGGGGGACTTTAAGAAGCTTATAAATATCTCGCAAACCATAGATATGAAGCTGGAAAAAGTAACCGACAGTCATGATACCCTACAGAATATTCAGGCCACTATTCGAAGCCTCGAAGAGCTGGAGCAGAACGTGGAGCAGAAGTATGAGCGGCTAGAAAATCGTCAAAAGGTTATCGACAGTACAATTCAGCAGGTGGATAAAAACTTTCAAAAGATTGAAGATCTGGATAAAAATATCGACTCCCTTGAAACCAGGACAGCAGAGATGCCTCAGCAGCTGCAGGATGTAGGGCAGCGAATTGTTCAGTTGGCAAATAACAAAGAGAAGGTTGATCAGGCTCTTGAACAGATGGAGCAGATGGATGCCATACTAAAGGATGCTGAGGAGCGGACAGAGCGTATGCAGAAAGCCCGTGAATGGCTTGCAAAGACGGAAACCCGTTTAGAGGAGATCAACTCTCAGGCAAAGGAGCAGGTAAAGCTGCTTGGAACCCTTCTGAAAGAGGGAGGACAGGATGCCAAGCGACAGGAGGGAGCTCCCTCCATGGGTGCTCGCGATGTGGTGACCCGGTTGGCACACCAGGGGTGGAGTATTGATGAAATTGTGCGGGCTACCAAGCTTTCCAAAGGCGAAGTTGAGCTTATTCTGGAAATTATACCTCGGAAATAGTGCTGAAAATTAAAAAAACTTGACGCTGTCATATCGGATTAGTATCTTAAAACAGAACAAACAGAAACACATATCTAAGTATCGATATAATCGGATATTATAAAACGATTCTTTCGACGGTGATGTGTCCGTTAGTAGCTCGATACAACACAGACATACTACACAGAATGAGAGGGATTTAAGGGTGAAGAAAACCGAAAAAGAAGCAAAAGTAAATGACGATAAGCAGTCGGAAGCAACGCCGTTGTCGGCTGAAGAAAAGGGCGACGCAAAACAAAGCAGTGAAGAGGCTATTGAACAAGCGGAGCGGCAAGCGGAACAAATTGAAGATCTAAATGCGCAGATTGATGCCCTGAAAGCTGAAAATAGTGAATTAAAAAACCAATATCTGCGAAAGCAGGCCGATTTTGAGAATTTCCGTAAGCGGATGCAGCGTGAAAAACAAGAATCAATAAAATATGCTAATTCCAACCTTTTGCAGGACTTGGTTACCATTATTGACGATTTTGAACGGGCAATACGTTCATCTGAGGAGTCTCGAGATTTCGAGAGCTTTCATTCCGGTATCAAAATGATCGAGCATCAGTTTGTAAACATGCTGGAACGGAAATACGGGCTGACCCGTATGGAGAGTGAAGGGAAAGAGTTCGATCCCCAGCAGCACGAAGCGATCAATATGGAAGAGTCGCCGGAAGTTGATGTACAGACCGTTGTCGAGGATTACCAAAAAGGGTATCTGCTAAACGACCGAGTTCTTAGGCATGCAAAAGTAAAGGTTGCTATACCGGCCCCGGAGCAGACCGATGAGAAAGATTCGGAGGTCGCGGAGCCTCAGCAGAAGAACGAGAACCACCCGGCAGATTAGCTGTCGTGGAAGATGCTAAATACCTCTTCTTTTGTAGGGGGCTGGGCTGACTATCGATGTGAATAAAATGGCGTTTGCCATTGTAAATATTGAATTGAATAGAAAATAATAAAGAGGAGAATCAATAATGGGACGGATTATTGGAATTGATCTTGGAACAACAAACTCATGTGTTGCTGTAATGGAAGGAAACGAGTCGGTGGTAATACAGAATGCCGAAGGTCAGCGGACCACTCCTTCGATTGTAGGTTTCACAAATAAGGGTGAACGACTGGTCGGTCAGCCGGCCAAAAACCAGATAGTAACAAACCCCGAGAATACCATATACTCGATAAAGAGATTCATGGGACGCCAGTTTTCGGAGGTGCCTTCAGAAATTCAGATGGTATCCTACCATACGAGCGAAGCCTCCAGCGGCGAGGTACGGGTAAAGGCCCATGATAAAGAGTACACCCCCCAAGAGGTCTCTGCTATGGTTCTTCAGAAAATGAAGCAAACCGCAGAGGATTACCTTGGCGAAGAGGTAAAAGAAGCAGTTATTACCGTACCGGCTTACTTTAACGACAGTCAACGCCAGGCTACAAAGGATGCAGGACGAATCGCCGGTTTGGATGTAAAGCGTATTGTGAATGAGCCAACTGCGGCTTCTCTGGCGTACGGACTTGGAAAAGAGAATAAAGAGGAACGAATTGCCGTATACGACTTTGGCGGCGGTACTTTTGATATTTCGATACTTGAACTTGGTGACGGGGTATTTGAAGTAAAATCTACTCATGGTGATACCCATTTGGGTGGTGATAATATTGACCAGCGGATTATCGATTGGCTTGTGCAGAGCTTTAAAAATGATCATGGAATCGACTTGTCCCAGGACAGAATGGCATTGCAGCGACTGAAAGAGGCTTCTGAAAAAGCAAAAATTGAGCTGTCCAGTACGCAGACAACAGAAATTAACCTGCCCTTCATTACCGCTGACAATACCGGGCCAAAGCATCTTCAGTACAGCTTGACTCGAGCTAAGTTCGAGCAGATGATCAGCGATCTGATTGATCGCACGAAGGGTCCCTGTGAGAGCGCGCTGAAAGATGCAGGCGTTACAGCTGACCAGGTTGATGAGATTATACTGGTAGGCGGCAGCACCCGTATTCCCGCGGTTCAGAACTCAGTTAAAGAGATATTCGGGAAGGATCCGCACAAAGGTGTGAATCCTGACGAAGTTGTTGCTATGGGAGCTGCAATTCAGGGGGGTATCCTTGGCGGTGACGTGAAAGATGTACTGCTGTTGGATGTTACTCCTCTTTCCCTTGGCATTGAAACCTTGGGCGGGGTGTTTACTAAGCTGATTGAGCGAAACACTACTATTCCAACCCGGAAGAGCCAGATATTCTCTACCGCAGCGGATAACCAAAATGCTGTATCAATCCATGTGCTGCAGGGTGAACGTGAGATGGCGAATCAGAACCGAACCCTCGGTCGATTCGATCTGGTAGGTATTCCGCCCGCTCCACGGGGAGTCCCACAGATTGAAGTAACCTTTGATATTGATGCAAATGGAATTGTACATGTGTCGGCAAAAGACCTCGGCACCGGAAAAGAGCAGAAGATTCGTATCGAGTCTTCCTCCGGGCTTTCGGAAGATGAAATTAATAAGATGGTCAAAGAGGCCGAAGAGCATGCGGAAGAAGATAAAACGGCTCGCGAAAAGATCGAAGTTCGCAACGAAGCCGACAGCCTGATCTACTCAACCGATAAATCACTTAGTGATTATGGCGATAAGATAGGCGATGAAGAAAAACAGAAAATTGAGGCAGCCAAAGACGAGTTGAAGAAAGCTATGGAGGCCGATGATCTTGAAGAGATGCGCTCGAAGATGGAGGCGCTCAAACAGGCCTCCTACAAGCTGGCTGAAGAGGTGTATAAGCAAACCGGCGGACAAGAGCAAGAAGGAGCAGCTGGAGCAGCCGGCGGTGCTGGCACCGGAGCTGCCGAAGGCGGGGAGCAAACCGGCGGAGCCGAGAGCGGCAGTGGCGAAAACGTTGAGGATGTAGACTACGAAGTTGTTGATGACGAAGACGAATCGAAAAGCTAAAGGGTGAGTTAAACTGTGGCTAAACGAGACTACTACGAAGTTCTGGGGGTTCCGAAAGGGGCCTCCAAGGACGACATAAAAAAGGCATACCGAAAGCTCGCAGTCAAATATCATCCAGACCGTAACCCGGAGGATTCCAAAGCTGAAGAGTTGTTCAAGGAAGCTTCCGAGGCGTACGAAGTGCTTAGCGACGATAAAAAGCGGCAAGCCTACGATCAATTTGGTTTTGCCGGCGTCGAAGGCATGGGCGGTGGAGGAGGCGGAGGTTCGCAGGACTTCTCCTCCGGCTTCCGTGATTTTGAAGATATATTTGGTGATTTTGGCGACATCTTTGGGTCTTTCTTCGGAGGCGGAGGTGGAGGCGGTGGACGCCGCGGTTCTTCGCGAACATCGGCCCAGCGTGGTGCTGACCTGCGCTATAATTTAGAAATACCCTTCAAAGATGCCGTTTTTGGAACTAAGGTAGAAATTTCCTATGAACGTCATGTGACCTGTCCGGGATGCGGTGGCAATGGAGCCGAGACCGGCAGCGGACGTAAGGTCTGCCCCACTTGTGGGGGCAGTGGACAGGTTCGCCGGAGCTCCGGTTTCTTCTCTATAGCCTCTCCTTGTCCTACGTGTAACGGAGAGGGGTATATAATTGAGAATCCCTGTGACATGTGTAAAGGCAACGGGGTGATCTCAAAACCACAGAAACTGAAGGTAACCATACCGCCGGGGATCGAAAGTGGAAAGCGCATAAATATACCTGGTCAGGGAGATGCCGGCCCGAATGGGGGGCCCTCCGGAGATCTGTATGTATATGTTCGTGTACAACCACATGACTATTTCGAACGACACGGTAACGATATTTATTGTGTAATTCCAATTACCTTTACACAAGCCGCCTTGGGGGCCGAAATTATGGTTCCTACCCTCGAGGGGAAGAAAGTAAAAGTAAAGGTTCCGTCGTCTACCCAGAACGGAAAGGTTTTGCGACTGAAAAATGAAGGGGTACCCCACTTGCATAATAGCAACCGCAGGGGCGACCTTTACATAAAGATCAGGGTTGAGGTACCTAAAAAGCTCTCTGCCCGTGGCAAGGAGCTTCTGAAAGAGCTATCTGAGCTGGAGGGAGAAAACAAATCTCCCGATCCGGTACCTCTGGCAGAACTGAGTATGTGATGGTAAAATGATTCTATCCGGTTCAATGAGCGTCGATCGCCCCTGGTGGTCGGCGTTTTTTGTATGTATTCCTAAATGTTATAAACGGTGCTGACCGATAAGTAGAAAGTGTAGAACCTGCCACCCCGGAACCAGGTGCGTGAGCATATAACAGGAGTGATGAGTGCTGAATAGAAAACTGGTGATACTTGCGGGTATCTTAATTCTGTTAATAGTATTGGGTGCGCCGCTTGGGGCCGAGGAAGATAAGACTCGCGATCTGAGCGTCGATGCACGGATGGAAGAATTTTATGACCTTGAAGATACTGAACCTGCCATTGAACTTGATTCAAATCAGAACGGAAGAGTCGACTACCTCATTAAGACCGGAGAAGATGGAAAAAAAATGATGGAGGTGCTTGATTATGACCATAACGGTACCATGGATGACTTTTACATGTATGACCATGGAGTACTTATCCAGAGGGCTATAGATTCAAATGCCGATGGGAATATAGATATTTGGGTCTACCTCGAAGAGGGAGTATATATTGCCAGGTATGAGGAAGATACCAATTTTGATGGTACAATGGACCGCGTAAAAAATTATGATACCAAAGACAACGGAGAGAAAAAATAATGCAGACAGGAATTAGCGGCTTCCATGCAATTGAAGAGGCCTTAAAGACGGGAAAAGGAAAGGGGACCCTGTATGTGAGCCGAAAATCAGCCCGAATTGACTCTCTTATAAAACTGGCAGAGGAAAAACGGGTTACGGTAAAGCGGGAGTCTGATGAAGCCCTCAATAAGCTGGCAGGGGAGGGGCAAGAGCACCGTGGAGCCGTGTATTTGCAGAGATCGGTAAAAACAAAGTATAAAGATGTAAAAGCATTTATTGAGTCAGTTGAATCAATGGAGCTTAGGAACTCGGTTGTTCTCGTTCTGGACGAAATAACTGATCCCCAAAACCTAGGGGCAATACTTCGCAGTGCCGATCAGTTTGCTGTGGATCTGGTTGTGCTTCCCGAGCGTAGAAGCGCCAAGCTGAGCAGTACGGTTAACAAAACTTCTGCGGGAGCAAGTGCGTATATTCCTGTGGTGGTAGTTAAAAACCTACGGAGAAGCATTAGCGAGCTAAAAGAGGCCGGTTTCTGGGTGTACGGTGCCGATATCAAAGGTACAAAAGTGCAGGATGTCGAGTTTTCCGAGCGAGCAGTAGTGGTGCTGGGGGCTGAAGGCAAGGGCTTGAGTAGATTGATTCTTGAAGAGTGTGATCATGTGGTCACTATACCTACCAGCGGGCGAGTTGATTCACTTAATGTGTCGGTTGCAGCCGGGATTATGCTGTATGAGCTGCGACGGCAGCCATAGAGCTGAGGCCTTACTCTTCGAAGAACCTGTTACCAATATCCTCCCGGTTCCATGCGCCGGGAAAGGATACTCTCTTGATACCCTTATAGGCATGGGAGTTCGCTTTTACAATATTTTCTCCGAGTCCTACTACTGTAAAACAGCGTCCACCGTTGGTGTAGATGTGTCCATCCCCGTTTTTGTGGGTAGCTCCGTGAAAAACGAGTGTCTCCCGCTCGGGAAAGATTGAATCGATCTGGACTGCCTGCGATTGCGGTTGCCGCTCCGGATATCCCTCTCCGGCAATAACTACCCCTACCGCAGATTGTGTTGACAGCTCAAGCTCGAACTGATCGAGGCTCTGCTTATCGATAGCCCGCAACAGGCTCACAAAATCCGATTTTATGAGGGGCAGGATAACCTGGGCTTCAGGATTGCCGAATTTTACATGATAAGATGTAAGCTTAGCTCCTCCATCCTGAATCAGCAAGCTGAAAAAGAAAACCCCTTTATAGCTTAGCTGCTCCTTTTGCAAACCCTTTAAGGTGGGCTCTATTATTTCTGTGCGAATCTTTGAATATGTTCGTGACGATAGGACGGGAACCGGACAAATGGCTCCCATGCCGTTCGTAATGGACCCTGTGTCGTTATCCATGGCTTTGGTGTAGTCGGAAGCCGGAGGAAGAATTAAATGGTTCTTACCATCTGTAAAGGCAGATATGGACAGGTTATAGCCGGGTTCAAATTTCTCTACCAGAAGGGTATCTTCCTCTAAAATTTGTTTTCCGAAGGCGGTAAGTTTGTTGATATCCGTGGAGTCGAATACATTCATATTTGAAACAGGATGGTTTCTTTTTAGAACGAGGTGCTCCCCGTGGTGAGCCTCTATATACTGCTTGAAACTTTCAAACTCAGAAAACTCTTCTGCCTCGGTAGTCGGGACCCTGTGGCGCTGCATAAATTCGCGAGCATAATGCCTATCCTGTTCCAGTTGCGCTGCAGCTTTGGTCGCCCCGAATGCGCTTATGCCGGCTTTTTCCAGAGCTTCTACCATGCCGTTGTGTTGTGCAGTTGCGGTGGCTACCAGGCAATAGTCAATTGACCATGATGTACACAGTTTGGTGACCTCTGCAGGGTTATTTGAGTCGTTGAGAGTTATATTTTCGGCAATTTCGGCGGTGCCTGAATTACCGGGTGCTACATACAGTCCTGTTATTAAGTGACTTTTTTCCAGAGCCCATGCCAAAGCATGTGCTTTTGCTCCGGAACCGAGTATAAGAACTTTCACATGAACCTCCACAGTCGGTGAATTCGCTGATGATACCCATTCTTACATTTTAAATAGATCTTCTCAAGACCGTGGATCACTGTGCAGGGTTTAGAGGCCCAAGGCTTTCTTGAAGATCAACGGAAAAATGATGCTGCAGATATTCCTGAAGGATCTGTCGATAACACTCCAGCGAGGTGCAGCGCATTAGTTTGTTACGTAAATTTGAGCTATCCGGAAAGCCTTTGGTATACGCACTTAAATGTTTTTTCATTTCGGCACAGGCGCGGGGTTCATTTTTGTAGTGAAGCTCTCGCTGCAGGTGGTAATATCCTATTGTTAAGCGGCGAACAAGTTGAGCATCTCGTGCTTTCATCGGATCCTCTGAATTATCGGCCAAAATGACATCACCCTTTGTTGAAAGTAGGCTACGGGTCTGTTGGAAAATTAGGGGGTTCCCAATAGCTCCCCGGGCAAACATTACTCCGGCGCAGCCGGTCTGCTGCAGCATATCCTTAGCTGCCTGGGGGCTGAAGAGGTCTCCTGATCCAATGACCGGAACCGGTAACATTTCTGCTAGCCTGGCGATATGCTCCCAGCGCGAGGTTCCGGAGTACCCCTGAAGTCGGGTGCGGGCATGGATTCCCAGCATCGAAGCCCCGCCTTCTACAGCAGCTCTACCTGCTTCTTCAAAGTTTATCGATGATTCATTCCAACCGGAGCGTATTTTGACCGTGATAGGGATTTCGGTGGCAGAGCTGAGGCGACGAACTAGTGCATATATCCTTTCAGGCTGCTGCATAAGAGCGGCGCCGGCACCGGTTTTCACCACTTTTGGTACGGGACAGCCGCAATTTATGTCGATCAGGCTAGGGGAGTAGTGGAGGATATCAGGGAGCGCACGTTCTGCTTGGTCGGGCTGGGAGAGGAAAATTTGTATGCCCAGCGCCTCTTCACTGTCTCCACGCTCCATTAGATCGTGTGTTTTCTGATTCCCGCGGGCAATTGCTTCTGCTGAAACCATTTCGGTATAGCAGAAATCTGCCCCGTAGATTTTAGCTATTTCACGGAACGCCTTGTCGGTATAACCGGCCAGGGGGGCTAAAAAAAGATTGCCCGGAAGGGTTACTCCGGGCAGTTGAATACTGTGATATAAAGATTTTTCCATGGAAAGCGGCGCCTTGCTCTTACTCTTTGATACCAAAAAATGTGAGGCTGTTGTTGTAGAGGGCCTCCGCTACTTCTTCTAGCGGTTCCTCACGCAGTTCAGCGATAAATTCGGCTGTGGCTCCAAGATAAGAGGGTCGGTTGCGTTTACCGCGGTATTGGGCCGGTACCATAAAGGGACTCTCAGTTTCAATAAGTATGCGGTCCAGGGGCATGTTTTTTGCCGTATCGTGTAGGTTTCGAGCGTTTCTGTAGGTTACGTTGCCTGCGAAGGAGATGTAGAGATTCAGTTTGAGAGCTTCCTGGGCGTACTTCCAATCTTCTGAATAGCAGTGTAGAACACCGCCCCTGGGAGGCAACTTATCCTTCAATATATTCAGTATATCTTCGCCGGCTTCGCGATTGTGAATGATTACCGGTAGCTCAAGCTGGTCAGCCAGCTCAAGTTGATGAATAAAAAGCTCAATTTGACTGTCTTTATTGCCGAATTTTCTATAGTAGTCCAATCCAATTTCACCAAGGGCAACCACCCTGTCTTTCTGGCTGCCTTCCTCAATTTGGAGGGCCCAGTCTTTTCCGGGATTGATTACTTCGGATGGAGACACACCAATGCTGTGGTATACATGATTTGCTGTTTTCAGGTTTTCGTAGACCTGGAAAAAGTCGTAAAGGCTATTACATATGCTCATGACTTTTTTTACGTCAGATTGTTTAGCTTCTTGTACGATTAACAATTGTTCGATTGGATCTTCATTTATCAATCCAATGTGTGCATGGGTATCAAATAACTGCATAGTTCTTTTCCGATTTTAATAAGATTTTTGTGTGGCTTTTGCTAATATAGATGAACAATAGCATGAAACGTAGGAGCGGTCAATTGTATTTGACAATTTTTTTTAGGCGTGGTAAAGTTTTATCGGTTTACTGCAGTAGCCACCACATTGAGGAGTAAGGATGTCCCCAGCAAATCAGTACAAAAAAGTTGAAAAAAGGCTTTTTGATTTTATTCTACGAATCTTCTCCAGCTTTTTCTCTACAATAGGTGGGGGAATACAAAAACTCATTTCTTTGGGAAAACAACGTTTTACTGTAATGCTGATCCCCCACTCAGAGCGAAAAATCTTTAACTTCCGTATTTCAGTATTTTCACTGATCTTTTTTGGAATTCTTTTTGTAGGTCTATTGGCTGCCTTTTTTACCTTTTCGACTCGTTTCAGCGGCCTTTCAAATATGTTAGTGCGGAATCAGTCAAGTTTACAAAATACCCGGGCAAATCTAGAGATGGTGCGTGACGAGATTGTCGAATTGCGACAGGTTTCTCGTGACTTCGAGGACTCTCTTGTAAATACCCTCGGTTCTTTCGGAGTTTTTGCGAATGAGGCGGATGCTACTACTGCAGCTGCAGGCGATCTGTCTTCATTCATCAATTTGGAAGAGCAGGATAGCGGCATTATGCGTGAGGTAAGTGAACTGCGCAATATAAAAGAGTTTATGCAGGCCTCTACCGAATCTTTAGACAAAGTCCAGAATCTACTCAAGTCGCAGGGCGACTTATTAGTTGAATTGCCTACCTACTGGCCGGTGAGCGGGGGTATCGGGCGAATCACCAACTATTTCGGCCCTGAGGTTCACCCCTTTACCCAGCAATGGTATCTCCACAAGGGTTTAGATATTGCGTATCGCCGGGGTATTGATCTGGTTGCAGCGGCTAATGGAAAAGTTATAGAAAGAAAGTATGAGCCAATGGGCTTTGGAAACTACATTGTGATACGTCATTCCTACGGTTTTGCCACCAAGTATGCGCACCTTGATAACGTGTATGTTGAAGAGGGAGATGTAGTGACACAAGGGCAAAAAATTGGTACTATGGGAAACACAGGAATGTCCACCGGTCCGCATCTTCACTTTGAAGTTCGTATTGGTGCGCAGGTAGTAGACCCTGAACGTTTCTTAAATGTACAAGCTGATCTTAGATAAACTAATACGGAAAACTCATGAGTGAACAACTAGATTTAAATGGTGTATTTATCAATTCAATTATTGGAGAGGGAGCCGCTTTTTCAGGTGATATCTCAATGAGCGGGTTGTTCCGCATAGATGGCGATTTTAGAGGTAATATTGAAAAGGCCGATAAAGTACTAATTGGCCGTAACGGACGGGCGGAATGTTCGATTTATGCCGGTACTGTAGTAGTCGGCGGGGTTGTGAAAGGCGATATTTACTCCACTGAAAAGGTGGTTGTTCTTTCAACCGGAATGGTGCTCGGCAATGTTACTACACCTCGCTTACTGGTTGAAGATGGCGTGGTGTTGAACGGGCGCTGCAAAATAATAAGTTTTCAAGAAGAGCAGAAAAACAGAGAGAGCGACTCTTCAGATTCCGTTTATCCTCAAGATACTACCGACCAATCAATCGATCGCTACAATCCACTTTACAAATCCGGCTAATGGAACCAATCGATCCTTTAAAAAATAGTCGCTTCAAGTGGCGCAGAAATACCCAGTCAAAGGAAAAGTCACAATCAGCTGAAGGGGTGCCCCCATTTTCTAAGATTGTCTTGGAACAACAGGAACGGCAAGTTTCCCCTGTAGGGGGGAAATATCCGGCACATATTGATGCGGATATTGAGGAGTTGGTTGATCAGCTGCACAGCAGGGGCGAGCAGTTGAAGGAGAGCCCCTCTCTCGGCAATATAAAGGACTATCGCAAGGCGGTAAGCGATTTTCTGCAGTATATTTCAAAACACGCCCTAGAAGCTGAACAGATCGAAGGCGCACATTACCATCCATTGAAGAAGCAAAAGAAGTTTACTATTATCAAAGTGGTCAATGAAAGACTGGAGCAGCTTGCTTCCGGAATTCTGCAGAGCCAATTTACCCAACTTGACATTTTAAAGCGTGTAGAGGAAATTAATGGCATGATAGTAGATTTACTGCACTAAAGGAGTTTTACGCATGAGCGATAATGATATACAGCCCGTGAATAGTTCCGATCAGGGACACACAAACGAAAGTGTACTGCTGGTGAAGTTTGTTCACTCGAATGAAACCCAGATTTGTATTAATCCCTTGAGCGAAGTCTTTGAGAAGGGCGATCATCTGGTGGTGCCCAGTCGGTATGGAAAAGATCTTGCCTATGTGCTTGGTCATATCGAGCATGTTGAAAACTACGACATGAAGGATGCCGAGGAGGTCTCCCGTCGGGCATCCAGCCAGGATATTAGTGAATATGAGAAAAACCTCGAAAAAGAGGCGGAGGCATTGGAGATCTGTCGGGAAAAGATAAAGAATCATAATTTAGATATGAAGCTGGTGGCGGCGCACTACATGGTTGATGAGCCGAAAATTCTTTTCTTTTTTACAGCAGATGCCCGGGTAGATTTCCGTGAACTGGTCAAGGATCTTGTTTCGGTGTTTAAGATGCGTATTGAACTGCGCCAGATTGGAGTAAGAGATGAATCCAGGGTCCTGGGTGGCTTAGCCGTATGCGGTCGGAATTATTGCTGCAATGGAGTGACGGATAAGCTAAACCCGGTTTCCATAAAAATGGCCAAGGAGCAAAATCTTTCACTCAACTCTATGAAAATTTCGGGCCCTTGTGGTCGACTCCTCTGCTGTTTAGCCTATGAATATGACTTTTACAAGGAAGTAAAAAATCGATTACCCCAGGAGGGTAACCGAATTCGGGTTAAAAACGAGGATTATAAGGTAACAGAGGTAAACATACTGGCTAAAAGGATCAGGCTTCAGTCTAGAGATGGAAGGACTATTGATGTACCGGAAGAAAACTTCAGCTGGAATGAATCTTCACGCTATTGGAATGTAAAGATTGATGATATAATTACTTGACAGTACTGAAGTAATTTGGTAGCTTGTGCTACCGCAGATAAATTGGAACAAGATTTACTTACAATTATTTATATAGAATGGAGGATAGGCGCTTGGCAGGACTATCAGCAGAAAAAAGACAACGACAGAATTTGAAACGGAGAATGCGAAACCGTGCTGCACGCAGCGGAGTAAGAACCGCTCAAAGAAAATTTCAGTTAGCAATAAAAGGCAATAACCTAGAAGATGCACAGAAGGCGTATGCCGAAGCAGAACGGCTTATTGATCGAGTATCGAGAAAAGGCGTTTTTCATAAAAACACCGCAGCAAGGACAAAATCACGCATGCGAAAGAAACTGAATTCATTGAAGGTACAATCGTAATATTTTTAAGATGAGAGGCGGATCATGGATAGAAATAAATTAACGAAGGCAGAAATTATCGATCAGATCCATGAAAAGCTGAGTGTGAGTCGTAATGAGATTCACGATGTCATCGATGAGTTTTTCGAAGAGCTTAAAGAAGCTCTTCAGGACGATCGAGTTATTGAATTAAGGGGTTTTGGAACCTTTGAAATTCGTACCCGCAAGGGGCGTGAGAAGGCTAGAAACCCTAAGACCGGTGAGATTGTACCGGTCGACACCCATGGGGTAGCAGTATTTCGTCCTGGAAAAGAGCTTAAGCAGCTTGCCTGGCCTCTACGGGGTGAAAAATAAACCTTTCGGCATTGGAACTCTTAAAGTGAAAACGGCAGAATCAGCACAAGCTTCATGGAAACCGACCGTCAAAAAAATTGCAGGTGAGTTAGTTTTGTTATTAGGCGGGGCTCTCCTGTTTGCTCTGTCCTTTCCCAGTTTTGTATCGGAAAAGGGTTTTGGGGCACTTGCTTTTATCGCCTTAATCCCTGTATTTGTACTGGTACACCGCAGCAGCTGGAAATTAATCGCTGTATATGGTGTGCTGTACGGATTCATTTCCTATGCTCTGTTTAACTTCTGGTTATCAACATTTCACCCCCTCGCAATCCTAATCGTACCCACTATTTATGCGGTATATTTTCTTGTTGTGTTCCCTCTACTGAAACTGGCGGATACATTATTCCCCCGTTACGGATATCTTATTCAAGTATTGATATGGATTGGATATGAGTACCTCAGATCAAAGGGATATTTAGGATACCCCTATGGAAATATAGGATATTCTCAGTATCAGTTTATTCCATTTATACAGATTTCCGCAATCACCGGCTTTTGGGGGGTATCGGCACTGGTGGTGTTCTTCTCGGCCTATGTGGGGAACGCGATAAAAGATGGTTTTCAAGGTCTGCGCGGCTTTTTCCGGCACCACCGGTTCGAACTTGGTGGATATGTCGGGTTGCTGATTATTACTTTAATTTACGGTGTTACCGTACAACAGGACTACTCAGATCAGCGGCAGTGGAAAGTTGCATTGGTCCAGCACAATGCCGATACCTGGGCGGGTGGTGTACGAACATATCGGAGAAATCTGGACACCCTGAAATCGCTCAGCGAGCAGGCACTAGAGCATGATCCTGAAATTGTAATCTGGTCTGAAACTGCTTTTGTCCCGGGAGTCGATTGGCATACAAAATACCGCACCGACGGGGAGCGGTACGCACTTGTCAAAGATTTTCGTGAGTTTATGCAGGGCCAAACAGTGCCATTTTTAACCGGTAACGACGACGGGCAGCTTGCAGATCCAAACTTACCGCCGGTAGCGGCGGATGGAAGTTATAATCGGGTAGATTACAATGCGGTTCTGCTGTATCACGAGAATGAACTCAAAGAAACTTATCGAAAAACCCACTTAGTTCCCTTTACCGAGCACTTTCCCTATGGTCATATATTCCCGAGGTTTTATCAATTACTCTTGGAAAAGGATTACCATTTTTGGGAGGAAGGGACCGAGTATACCGTGTTCGAGGCGGGGGGAGTAAAATTCTCTACTCCTATATGCTTTGAGGATGTATTTGGATATATCTCACGACGATTTGTTCGCGAAGGGGCCGAAGTGATTGTAAATATGACCAACGATTCCTGGTCCGGGTCGGTGGCCTCGCAGATGCAGCATCTTGGAATGGCTGTTTTCAGGGCTGTTGAGAACCGTAGAAGCTTGGTCAGGGGTACAAATTCGGGAATGACCGCCACTATAGACCCTGACGGGCGGATCATCGATATGATGCCAGCCTTTGAGCGGAACTACATGATTAGTTCGGTACCGGTATACACCGAGCGTGTAACACCGTATACCCGCTGGGGAAATTATTTCCCGGTTATCGCGATGGTTCTGTCCGGTCTTGGGCTTCTTATGGGAATCTTAGTTCGTATAATGTTTCGCAGAGATGATTGACCACAGCGATTCTGATATGGAAGTCAGAAGACTTCCAAAAGTAGAATTACTGGAATCACTGGATTGACAACCGTGGATTTCTATAGGAAGATGAAGGTATGGAAGAAAAGACAAAGATCCTAATTGTAGATGATGAACCAGTAAATCTTGATTTTTTTCAATTGATGTTAGGTAAACTTGGGTTTGAGGTGCTTACTTCAGAAGACGGTGAAGATGCTTTGGAGAAGGTTACCGAATATAACCCTGATCTTATAATATTAGATAATGTTATGCCGAAATTGTCCGGTTGGCAGGTGACACGTCTGTTAAAGAGCGACCAGACCTACAGCGATTATAGAAACATACCAATTATCATGTTTTCGGCAATGGATGATGTAAAAGATAAGGTTGAAGGATTTGAACTTGGGGTGGAGGATTACATTACCAAGCCCTTTAATTTTTCTGAAGTATTAGCTAGGATACGTGCGGTTTTACGTAGTCGAAGAATGTCCGCCCGGATGGAGCTGAAGCAGCGGCGGATTGATGTAGCCGAAAAGATTTCGACTACTTTTCTGGATTTTTTGAATAATCTTAAAGAACCGATAGCGCAGGTTGAAGCAAAAGCTAATGAGGTATCCACGGATAAGAAAGGGGTCTCAGAGAAGGAAGAATTTATAAAGTTTGTAAAAGAACAAGTTTCCGAAGTCAGATCTTCGATAGAAAAATTAGAGCAGGACATCGATGAGCTTAAGTTAAAAGAAGTCAATGCCCGTGACGATGAACAGGCTCTTCGTGAACTTGATTCAAAACTGCAGGAACACTTTGTACAGCTTCAGGAACATGAAGATAGTATGAAAGAGGTAAAAGGTTGATAACCGAGAGTAAACAGGAAGTACTCAATCTCTTTGCAGAAGGACGAAAACAGTACAAATTGATGAATTTTGAGACAGCTAAAGATTTTTTTGCAAAGGCCCTCAAAGTAGATCCTGAAGACGGGCCTTCTAAAGTATATTATGCACGTTGTAAACATTATATAGAAAATCCTCCTCCCGAAGATTGGGACGGGGTGTTTGTGATGAAAACCAAATAATACATATTTAAGATTACTTTTAATGGTAATTCCAATTAGGTAGACTAAGAAATGGCACGAAGTTATAGTCGACGAAAAGAAAAAGAGTTTACTACAGTACTGGGCACAACAACACGGCTTTACGGAAAGCTCACTTTTTCAGACGCTTTGAAAATAGATGGGTATTTTGAGGGTGAAATTGAGTCCTCAGGAGTTCTATTTGTAGAAGAGGGCGCCCATGTAGTTGCCGATATTAAAGCATATACAGTGGTCATTGCCGGACATGTTGAGGGTAATATAATTGCCAAAGAAAAGGTTGAAATGCTCGAAACGTGTAAATTGGCAGGTAATGTGAAAACGAGTAAACTTCGCATTTCCGATGGAGTGAGTTTTGAGGGAAAATGCGAGATGATAAAAGATCCGGATACTGTTGACATCTTTTCAGCATCGGTGGATACCTTGAAGAAAACGGTAAGCAGTGCCTAATATACCTACACTAACTGCAGCAATTTTGTCATTGGGAACCGAAATAACTTCTGGGGTTATCCAGGATACACATGGTAGATTTCTTGCTTCCGAATTAAGTGCTATGGGTGTGCAGGTCAAGAGAATTTGGCTTATGCAGGATGAGCCGGAGGTAATTCCTGCGGTATCTACATTGACGGAGAAGCATGAAGTAGTCCTAATTACCGGAGGTTTAGGACCGACCAGTGATGACCTCACCCGTGAAGCGATATCAGAGGCAGCGGGAATTTCTCTAGTGTTCGACAGCGTTTTGTGGGAAGATCTAAAAAGCCGCTATGGTCTTTCGAAGGCAGAAGCTAACCGTAAGCAGGCGATGGTGCCCGAAGGCTTTCAAGTGCTGCCGAATGCCAATGGAACCGCCCCTGGCATCTGGGGAACGGTTGACGGCTGTCTGGTAGCGGCTCTGCCGGGCCCCCCGCGTGAACTGGTACCCCTTTTTCAAGACTTACTGAGGCCTGTACTGTTTGAACAGCTGCAGTTAACACCCCAGGTGGAGACAGAAGTTAGTTGCTTTCTTATACCTGAGGCGATGCTTGAAGATGCCTGCTTGAAAATAGGCGGGAATTTGGACGGAGTTCAATGGAGAACTCGTTTTCAGGCACACCGGATTAGTTTGTACCTGGTAGGTGGTTCTACACAGCAGCGTGAAGAGTTTATCGATAAACTGCAGCAAAATTTTGGCGAGGCTTTGGTGCGCAGAGGGGATAATGAGGCAGCTGCATTGCTGCTTGAAACTTTGAAGCAGTCTGAGGCGCAACTGGTAAGTGTTGAGTCGTGTACGGGTGGTATGATCGGCACCCTGGTAACCAATATTCCCGGGAGTTCGGAAGGCTACTGGGGAGGTTTTATTACCTATGATAATCAGGCCAAGCAGAGTGCGGTGGGAGTTAGCCGCAGTACATTAGACACCAGCGGCGCGGTTTCGGAGGCTGCGGTACTTGAAATGGCGGAGGGTGCTTTAGATAGGAGCACTGCCGATGTATCGTTAGCAGTATCGGGAATAGCAGGCCCCTCGGGGGGCACAATAGAAAAACCCGTAGGTACTGTGTGGATAGCGGTCTCTCGATGGACTAATCAACAGGTTATTCATTCAGAGGCTTTTCATTTTACCTTCGGCAGCCGCCGAGATATCGTTCGACGAAGAGCTGCAGTAGCCGCCTTGCTATTGACGGAAATAATGGTACGGAAACCGGAAAGCCTTGACATGGTGCAGCACTGGCACTATAGTTGAGTCTGTCTCTAAAAAACCTCCGTACAAAGAACAAATTTTTTACATAAGGGAACCTCAAAAATCAACGTATTTTTGTAGTTTCCAAGGCCTTTAGAAAAACTAATTAAATACAAAATAAATAATTAGTTTTTTTGACCATATAGGAACTTTTATATGTTGGTACTAACTGAAAGTTCTGGACCCAAACATCATATATAAAACCCAGATAAAACGGAGTTTTCTGATGGCTAATACCGAAAAAAAACAAGAGTCACTTAATTTTGATGAAAATGAAAACACTCAGGGTGATACTGATACCCAAAATAGAAAAAATCAGGAAACTGAAAGTGAGGATAGTATGACTAATTCCGAAACGGATAGCAGCACCCAAACTGCATCTCAAAATGGGAACAACTCTGGACACCAGAAAAAACGACCCAGAAAGAAGAAGGTCCGGGTAGAACTAATCAAAGACAATAATGAATCCGAGCAGGAAGAAGAGCGTGGTGAAGGCAGCCAAGGCGCTGAAAGCAACGAAAACACTGAAGGCGCTGAAAGTAGGACCCGTGAGCCTGTGGTCGATGATAACCAGGATATTCCTTCGGCGGACGAGTTAATAAAGAATCAGGGAATTAACAAACGAAAATCTAAAAGCAGAAATTCCGGAAGAGATAGCCGGCAGGGGCATAATCCCGACAGGAAGCAGTCTTCGGACAAGCAGAAAGAGAATAACAAAGTGAACAATTCGGTTGGTAAACTGAGCATCAATGAACTTTCGAAGATGTCGGTTCCCCAGCTTCGTGATTTTGCCAGCCAAGAGGGCTTGAATCGCGACACTATGGTATCGATGAAGAAACAGGATCTTATTTTTTCTGTTCTAAAAGCCCATACCCAACAGGGCGGGCAGATTCACGCCTATGGTTCGCTTGAGATTTTGCCGGATGGCTATGGTTTTTTGCGATCACCCCAGAATAGTTATTTGCCCGGGCCGGATGATATCTATATTTCCCCCTCACAGATCCGCCTGTTTAATCTGCGTACAGGGGATACAGTTGGCGGCCAGATCCGCCCGCCTAAAGAGGGAGAGCGCTTTTTTGCGATGCTGAGGGTCGAATTTGTAAACTCTGACGACCCTTCGGTGGCACAAACAAGGGTGCCCTTTGATAATCTTACTCCCCTTTATCCCATGGAGCGCTTCGACATGGAGCTGACTAGCGGGGACACCTCGACCAGGATGATCAACCTGTTCTGCCCTATTGGAAAAGGACAACGAGGCCTGATTGTTTCTCCTCCGCGAACCGGTAAAACTATCTTAATGCAGAAAATTGCGAATGCAATTACTACCAATCATCCCGATGTATTTTTGATTGTACTGTTGATTGATGAGCGGCCGGAAGAGGTGACGGATATGCGACGCAGCGTAAATGGCGAGGTAATTGCCTCGACCTTTGACGAGCAGGCGAGCCGCCACGTACAGGTGGCGGAAATGGTTATAGAGAAGGCAAAACGATTGGTAGAGCACAAGCATGATGTTGTTATTCTACTCGATTCAATAACCCGTTTGGCCCGTGCCTATAACCAGACGGTTCCTACCAGCGGCAAGATTCTCTCCGGAGGTGTTGATTCCAACGCCCTGCACAAGCCCAAGCGCTTCTTTGGCGCAGCCCGTAACACGGAAAATGGAGGCAGTTTGACTATAGTTGCCACCGCATTGGTAGACACGGGCTCGCGGATGGATGAGGTAATTTTTGAAGAGTTCAAGGGCACCGGAAATATGGAAATCCAGCTTGATCGTCGAATGGCTGATCGGAGGCTTTACCCGGCTATCAATATCAAACGCTCGGGAACACGAAAAGAAGAACTTCTGTTAACCGAAGAGGAACTCAATAAAATGTGGGTACTGCGTAAAGTAATCAATCCCATGGATGACATGGAGATTATTGAGATGCTGGTGGATAGAATGCGTAAGACTAAGACTAATGAAGCCTTTTTACGTTCGATGAACACCACCACGGCAGGACAATAACAATACCCGCTTAATACGTACGAGACGTACGGAAGACTGGAATTTGTAAGTGTAATATGTTACATTAACACAGATAGACCATTTAGCTCAGGTTTGAAAAGAGATTTTCTGTGGGATTTTAGTCTCGGGCAGAGAATATCTTATAAATAGTTTCGCATGCCGCTTTGCGGCAACCGAAACAATGAAAATTGCTTTCAGCAATTTTCTTATTAGCACCAGGGAGGAGTATTATGAAAACGGGAATTCATCCCAAATACGAACTCACTACTATCCGGTGTGCATGTGGAAACGAGATCCAGACTCGTTCCACAGCCAAAGACATTGAGGTTGAAATTTGCTCACAGTGCCATCCGTTTTTCACCGGTAAGCAGAAGCTTGTTGACACCGCCGGACGTGTTGAGCGTTTCAAACGCAAATACGGCATCAAGTAGAAGTCGAGTCACATTGTATTATGAGAGGCCATTGGGCAATTTGTCCCAGTGGCCTTTTTTTGTTGCATTCAAAGTGTTTTTCTTTTAAGATGATAGTGACCCAATAAATATGGGATTAAGGTAAATAAATGGATGAAATTTTCTCTCATCATGCAGCTGAATATGGAGAGGAACCGGAAGTAATTGCTGAAGCCCCTGGCGTTGTGAACTTGATGGGGGAGCATACTGACTTTCACGAGGGATATGTACTCCAAATTGGTTTGCATTTATCCGTAAAAGTTGCAATTTCAAAAAGAAACGACACATCTTTACGCTTTTATTCGGTTGATCTAAACGAAAGAAAGCGGACTACTATCGCAAATTTGAAATACAAACGGGAAGACCGCTGGGCAAACTACTTAAAGGGTGTTCTCTATGAAATAATGCAGTTGGGCTCATCCTTCAAGGGGATGAATATCAGTATTATGGGGGTGATACCTAAGGAGGTGGGGCTGGGTTCATCGGCAGCCCTGGGAATTGCCACCGCTCTTGCAACCCGAGAGGCCTTCCTGCTGGATCTTCAGGATATTCAGCTGGTACAGCTGGCATATCTCTCTGAAACCGCATTTATTGGAAAACGCGAGAAGATTACCGATCAGCTCACCACTTTTTATTCCCGCGAGGGGAGTGCGGTGTTTATCGATCTGCGCAGTCTAGAGTTCCAGTTTATTCCTTTCAGTTTTCGCGATTTGATTTTTGTACTGACCGAAAGCGGGGTAAAACAGACTGGAATACAGGAGGAGCTGGAGGAACGTTACGAAATTTGTAATGACAGTGTTGAGCTTTTGCGTGAGCGGGACCAGCAGAAATCGCTGCGGGACTTAACCCGTCAAGATCTCCGCGCGGGGATGGGGCTGCTGCCGGAATCCTCTCGCCGGCTTTGCACGCATGTGGTTCAGGAAAATGAAAGAGTTACTGAGGCCATGCAGCTGTTGAAATCCGGGGATGGGCCGGCTTTTGGAAAGCTTATGCACCGATCCCATGAAAGCCTGCGTGATAACTTCGAGGTTTCTTGTCCTGAAGTAGACTGGTTGGTAAAACGGGCTATGGAAGTAGACGGTTGTTACGGATCACGGTTAATCGGGCCCGGCTTTGGCGGCTGCACACTGACCCTTTGTCATAAGGATGCCCTGCCTGATTACCAGAAACGTTTAGATGAATACGAGCATATTTTCGGTTTTCACCCTGTATATTATATTATTTCCCCCCAAAAAGGGGCTCATATCGTTTATTCTGAATAATCCAGTTTTCAAAGCAGGGTAATCTGTCTTATAATTGGAACAATGCGAATACTAATTAGTAACGATGACGGAATAGAGAGTCCAGGATTGCTTACCCTCAAAGGGGAACTGGAGAAAGACCACGAGGTGTGGGTGACTGCCCCGGATCGCGAGCGGAGCGGTATGAGTCACTCAATTACCCTAAGAGATCCGGTGCGCTTCAGGCAGGTAGCTGCCCGAATGTATGCATGTGACGGCACCCCGGCGGATACTGTTCTATATTCACTTCTTGGAGCGTTACCTGTGCAGCCGGATATTATCATCTCGGGAATAAATCGAGGCCCGAATTTGGGAACCGATATAATTTACTCCGGCACCGCTGCAGCCGCTCGACAGGGAGCTTTAGTGGGAATTCCCAGTATGGCCGTGTCGGTTGCCCCGCTTAAGCCACCCTATCCCTTTGAAAAAGCTGCAAGGTTTGTTCGCAACAATATTCAGCTGTTTCTGGAACTGTGGAGTTCCGATCACTTTATCAATGTGAACTTTCCTCCACCCTCGAGTCAGGTAAATGAAGTTTCAATAACTCATCCATCCCGACGTATTTACAGTGACAAAGCTGAATCTTTTCAAAGTCCAAACGGTGATAAGTACTATTTTCTCACTGGAGAATCAATCCATGCGCGAGAAGAGGAGGGAAGCGACTGGAATGCGGTACAGGCCGGCAAGATATCAGTCTCTCCGGTGTACCTTCACCCGATGAATCACGAGGTGATTCATACATATCAGGAAGCTCAATTTGATATTGAGTAAGTTAAGATTGAATCAGTTTAAGGGTGCATAAGATGGGGAAAGCTTTCGAAACCGCCAAGCGGCTTTACAAGGCCAAACGTTATCAAAAAGCGTTGGCGGTCTTGCTCTCGGTTGATGAAGATCCGGCCGAGAATCCGGAACTCTCTTATTATCTAGGGCTTTGCTACAGTCAGACGGAACAGTACGACGAGGCGCTTCTGTATCTTGAACAGGTCGTTACCACTCATCCTGATTTTCTGCACCTGTACCAGTGCCGTCTTCTTCTGGCTGTTATCTATACCAATACTGAACGGTATTCTCTGGCGGAGTATGAGATAAAGCAGTTAATTGATGGAGGGTATGCCTCGGTGCAAGTGTATTCGGTATACTCATACCTCTTGTTTCAACAAAATCGGAGTGAAGAGAGCCTGAAGTATATTAATATGGCCATGGAGCTGGATCCTGAAAATCCGAATGTCCTTAACAGTAGCGGATATATTGAGGCTGAAGAGGGGTATAATCTTGACAAGGCGCTGGACCTCTGCAAACAGGCTGTCCGAAAACAGCCGGAACAAGCTGCGTACCTTGATTCTTTAGGCTGGGTGTATTACAAGCTCGGAAAGTTTAGTGAAGCCCATCGATATATTAAGCGGGCGTATCAGCTTTCTGATGATCACCCAATAATTAAGAGCCACTTGAAGGCAGTAGCGAAGGAGATTGGAGCGATTGATTAAAGGAGGGATCATGTACGCAAGACGGGGAATATGGAAATACGCTCTGATTCTACTTGTCCTAGGCGTGATGAGCATACATACTTCTGCTGCTCAAGAAGAAGTTGATACCATCGATATGGATCAAGTTTACGCGGAAAGGGAGTTCCGTTATGGAATACGCGCTTTTCACCGGGGTGAATACAACAAAGCACTACTGTCGCTGGAGAAAAGTCTCTCCTTGAAACCCGGTTTTTCTATAGCCCAATCCTGGTTAGCCCGTACCTATTATAGGAACGGCTTCACTTCGACTGCAATAGATATGTGGACTCGTATGATGGAGGATGGAGGACTAAGCGCCGCAATGGAACAGATGGTTCGCATCCTTACCTACCAGCGTGAGCAGCCCACTGAGCCGGAGGAGGGACCGAAATTTGTCGAGTTTGAACAGGTCGAGGGAAGACAGGCTGATGTGCAGGTTTTTAAAAGACCGACAGCTGTGCATCCGAACATGACAGGTGGTTTTTATGTCGTGTCTTTTGCAACTAACGAGGTTCTTGAATTTTCGGCCAATGGCGGACTGCAGCGTTCTTTGAGGGGTGGTATTGAAGGTTTGAACCACCCCTTTGATATTACTGCAAACCCGGAAGAGGGCCTTTTTATAACTGAATTTGCTGGAGACAGAATTGTTCACTGCACTCCCACCGGACGGGTTTTAAAACGTTTTGGAGAAACCGGCACTGGCCAGGGGCAGCTTCTAGGTCCGCAGTTTATCAGTGATGATAAGAATGGATACCTGTATGTTACTGACCAGGGAAACCGCCGTGTAGCGAAGTTTGATTATGAAGGGAATTTTATTCTCTCCTTCGGCAGAAAGACTGCTGATTTTGAAGGGTTCCAACAGCCAACCGGTATTCTGGCTCATGAAGATTTAGTGTACGTAGCCGACAAAAATCGTGCGACAGTTGATGTGTTTGATGCGAGCGGGAATTTTCTGGATACCCTTAGGAGTTCATATCTTGAGAGTCCCGAGGGGCTCTCTCTTTATAGCTCACAAAAGTTGCTTATAGCAGATGAAGATCAGGTACTGCTGCTTGATCTCGAAAGTCGCACCTTCACCCCGCTTAGCAGGCTTAATGGCAGGCGCGTTAAAATTGTCTCGGCTATTCGAGATGTCAACGATAATTTATTAGTTGCCGATTTCAATCAGAACATAGTTTCGATGCAAGCCGATTTTAGCCGGATGTATTCGGGTTTGTTTGTGCGTATCAATCAGGTCAATGCTGAAAACTTCCCCAAGGTCTTTCTCGATGTGACTGTCCAGCGCCGAACCGGGGAACCGTATGTGGGGCTTGAGGGTACCAACTTTTATATCACCGAGGCTCGTTATCCGGTCGAAGAGCCTGTGTTAGAGTCCGCCATTGATCGGTTGGAGAGAGCGGATATTACGCTTATGGTGGAGGGTTCACCAGGAATGCAGCAGAATACCGAGGGAATTGGACAAGCTGCTGCCGGCATTGCCTCGTCTCTGCTGCAAAGGGGGGATATTAATGTGGTGCAAGCGGGACCACAGCCGGTGCTGCAGCTCGAAGCCGCACAAGATGGCGAAGCCGTGCGAAGGGCTGCGCTCTCCGGGGGGGGTGGTCAAAAGTGGCAGTTTGACCAGGGCCTGCGTTTGTCAGCGGGGCCGCTGATTACCGGCGGAGAAAGACGGGCTATAGTGTTTTTATCCACCGGAGAGCTGCCGGAGCATGCTTTTGAATCATATGAACTGATTCACCTGCTAGACTATCTGAGGAACAACAATATTACCTTCCACTGTGTTACCATGAACCCACAGGGTAACATTGCCCCGGAGTTAGTTTATCTTGCGGAAAAGAGCGGGGGATCAACCACCTCCCTGTATAATCCCCGGGGTGTAGCACCCATGGTGGAAAGAATACTAAACCACAACAGTGGGCGATATATTCTTTCATACCAGTCCACCCGCAACAGTGACTTTGGCCGGGCCTATCTTCCAGTCGAGATGCAAGTCTCTGTCTTTGGCAGAAGCGGACGTGGTGAACTGGGATATTTTGCTCCACCGGAATAGTCGGATACATAAGAAACATAATTTTTTAGAGGGCCGACAGTCAATTTGGGCACCAGTGGACTATACTTGTTGACGCTTGAATTCTGAATGAGTACTCTTTAAATATACATCAAATTGAACCATTTAACTGAGGGGAACGAGAATGGCTGAGGAGACACGCAAAGGGCTCGGCACGGAGATAAAAGAGAAACAGAAACATAAGACCAGAGAACCCGATTTATTTAAGGTTGTGCTTCTGAACGATGATTATACTACTATGGATTTTGTCGTATGGGTTATACAAAAGGTTTTTCATAAACCCGCCGCTGAAGCAACTAAGGTGATGATGGATGTTCATAAGAAAGGACGCGGGGTGGTAGGACGTTTTCCCTATGATATCGCCCGTACAAAAACAGTTCAGGTGAAACAACTGGCCAAGGAGAATGAATATCCCCTGGAATGTGTTCTTGAGAAGGAGTAATAAACCGAATGAAAATATCGGATGATGTACAAGGCGTAATTAACGCCGCATACCTAGAGGCAAAAGAGCGGCGAAACGAGTATCTTACCCCAGAGCATATCCTGTATGCTGCCCTGTTTTTTGAAAATGTCCAACAGTTGATAGATGGCTGCGGGGCAGACAGCGGTACCATTAAAAGAGATGTAGAGGAGTATCTTGGTACCCACATTCCGATTGTTGAGAATGAAGAGCCAATACAAACTATTGGCGTACAAGAGGTCATTGAGCAGGCAATTTTTCATACTGAACACTCATCAAAGGACGTGGTTGACTTAGGAGACCTCATGGTTTCGCTGTTTGATCAGGAGGAGAGCTTTGGTGCATATTTTCTGCAGAATGCGGGGGTGAGCCGCTATAAACTGTTGCGTATAATAAGTCATGGCGGAATATTTGCGGAGTCCGAGATTGATGGGGAAGATGAGCTATATTCCGAGGACAATGACGAAGAGCTCGATGAAAGCGACACAGAAGATGGCTTTGAGCCGGAGGAATTGTCCGATGGACAGGACTCGGCTGCACACACAAAGGGGCGGCGTCGTAAAACTGCCTTGCAGCGCTTTACCCGGGAACTCACTCAGGCTTCTGAGAAGGGTGAGCTGGAAAATCTGATAGGCCGGGAGGGGGTGGTTGAACGTACAATCCAGGTGTTATGCCGGCGTTTAAAAAATAACCCTGTACTGGTCGGTGAGGCAGGAGTCGGTAAAACGGCGATTGCCGAAGGTTTAGCAGCTCGCATTGCAGAAGATCGGGTACCAAAAACACTGAAGGGATATAAGCTCTACTCCCTCGATTTGGGGGGGATGCTGGCAGGTACAAAATACCGCGGCGATTTTGAAGAGCGAATGAAGCAAGTCTTAAAAGAACTGGAAACCGAACAGAGGGTTATACTCTTTATCGATGAGATACATTCGATAGTGGGTGCTGGAGCAGTGAGTGGCGGGGCGATGGACGCCTCTAACTTGCTTAAGCCGGCTATTTCATCCGGAAGTATCCGCTGCGTTGGTGCAACTACCTATGATGAGTTTAAGAAGTTCTTTGATAAAGACCGGGCCCTCTCACGCCGGTTTCAAAAGATTGAAGTGCAGGAAACCAGCCGTGATGAAACCCTGGAAATACTGAAGGGGATACGTGGGCGTTACGAAGAGTATCACGGGGTAAAATACGAGGACAGTGCCCTGGAGGCAATTGTAGATTTATCCGATCAATATATAAATGATCGTTATCTGCCTGATAAAGCAATTGATGTGCTGGATGAGGCAGGGGCGTATACCCAGATGCTTACATTCCAGAGGCAGCTTGGCATACCCCTGGAGCCTGTGCAGCTTGATACAAGTGATCAGAGCTCACCAAGTGAGCAAAGCGAAGTAGATTCAGCAGAGCACGCAGAGGCGACGCCAACAGAAGCGACGCCGGCAGAGCATACTGAAGCATCTGAGGGGGCTGACGAGGACGGACACTCTGAGGTGCAGGAAGCAGCCCCGGCTATAGTCATCGATGAGCATCTGATTGAACGGGTTGTGTCCAAGATTGCCCGGATTCCCGAGAAACGGGTGTCTACCCATGAGACAGAGCAGCTTCAGTACTTAGATGAAAACCTGAAAAAACAGGTGTATGGACAGGACCAGGCCGTGGATACAGTGGCCAAGGCGGTAAAGCGTTCACGGGCCGGGTTTGGTAAGGCCGACCGCCCCGTAGCAAATCTATTGTTTGTCGGGCCCACTGGAGTAGGAAAAACAGAACTTGCACGTCAGTTAGCCGAAACAATGGGTGTGGAACTTCTGCGTTTCGATATGAGTGAATATCAGGAAAAACACACTGTTAGCCGCCTTGTCGGTTCTCCTCCCGGCTATGTCGGTTACGAAGAGGGAGGGCTGCTTACGGATGCCATTCGCAAACAGCCCCATGCGGTGTTGTTGTTAGACGAAGTTGAAAAAGCTCATCAGGATATTTTCAATATACTGTTACAGATAATGGATTATGCAACCCTCACCGATAACAGTGGCCGCCATGCCGACTTCCGCAACATAGTGTTGATTATGACCAGTAATGCCGGAGCCCGGGATTTAGATAAACCGATGATAGGTTTTGGGGAAAAGCGGGTTTCCGAAGGGGCTATACGCGATGCGGTAGACCGTCTCTTCAGTCCGGAGTTTCGTAACCGTTTGGATAAGGTAGTTACCTTTAATCGACTTCCGAATGAAGTTGTGCTGCAGATTGTAGATAAGGAGCTTCGTGAGTTCAGCCTGCAGTTGGAAGAGAAGCAGGTTCAGCTGGAGGTAACCGATGCTGCTCGGCAGTGGTTTGCTGATAACGGCTATTCAGCGGAATTCGGCGCACGAAACATCGCTCGGCTTATCCAGGAAAAAATAAAAGATTACTTTGTAGATGAAGTCCTGTTTGGCAAATTACAGAACGGGGGCAAGGCAATGGTGGATGTTCGCGAAGGAGAGATACATATCGATGCTGAATCTGCGTGATGTCCCCCGGCTGAACGAGGACCAGCACCTCAAATTTTCCTTCGAGGATGTTTCCCCCCTCGGGATTGTAGCCGTGCATGGAAACCTCTCCCCGGGAATTCTGTTGTCTGCATATAGGCAGGGCATTTTTCCTTGGTATGATGATGAGAGTCCTATCCTGTGGTGGAGCCCTGACCCTCGCTTCATTCTTATTCCGAAGGAGTTGCATATTCCAAAATCACTTCGAAAGGAATTGCGGAAAAACTCTTTTATGATAACAGTAGATCAGGCTTTTCCGGATGTAATACGCGAATGCGCCCAGGTATCGCGAAAGGAACAGGATGGTACCTGGATTGTGAGTGAAATGCAGCAGGCTTATATCCACCTCCACAATTTAGGCTACGCCCATTCAGTTGAGGTATGGCAGGAGGGTAAGCTGGTAGGTGGTTTATACGGGGTTTCCCTTGGGCGTGCTTTTTTTGGTGAGTCTATGTTCTCCCATACCAGTAATGCCTCGAAGACTGCCTTTGTCCTTTTGACTAAGGCGCTGGAGGAGAAAGGTTTTGGCTTGATCGACAGCCAGGTATATACCGAGCATCTTACTCAGTTTGGAGCCCATGAGATAGCCCGAAGTGATTTTTTAGAAATGCTGCCGGAAATATTGAGCGCTCCTACCAAGAGGGGCTCTTGGAGCAGCTGGATTGACCTTGAACACATAAAAGCCCGTATGAGTGATACCGTCGGTGGGACTATACCATCCGAGCCAGTGCAAAAGTAAGAGGTATGGTGATGATGCTGAGTGTGGTGGTTATGACCACTATGTTTTGTGCATGCCCAGTCTCTGCCCCATAACGGGAGGGCAGTACATAGGAGAACACCGCTGCAGGGAGTGCCGAGGCTACAATCACCACTGTTTTTGTCAGTCCCTGCAAATCGAACATAACCACGCTTGCAAGCCCGATCAACAGGCCGACTCCCATTCTGAGAATAATCCCTCCCACTATATGGCGGTCAACGTAGGGCTTTTTGGAGCTGAGGGAGCATCCTACTACAAACGCAGCGAGCGGAGGAGCCGCATCACCTGCAAAGCTGCAGGTATCGATCAGAACAGCCGGAAGTACAATATTAAGCAGATTGGCACTGAAGCCGAGTATTACAGCCCACAGTATGGGAGAGAATAGGGAAAGTTTGAGACCCTTTAAGGTGAAGCCGCCTCCGACAATGAAAAAACCTAAAGTAAAAATGAACAAAGTCTGGATCTGATCGAACACAATAATAATATTCATGGCAGATTCACCGCTCCAGAGTTTCATCAACGGTATCCCCAGAAAGCCGGAGTTCATAAATATTACCGGCATGGCAAAGCCGCGTATGTCAATTCCTGCAAGTCGGCTGTATAGGATGGCGCTCCCATACAGTGCAAATACCATAAAACTGACAGTACCTAAGAGGTCTGCCATTTCTGAAGGAGTAATATCCGAGCGATAGAGGCTGCCGAAAACCAGCAGGGGTACAAAAAAGTCGACTAAAATTCGGGTAAGAGTATCCTCATGGATGGAGAAAGCAGCTCCCATAATCCAGCCGCCAGCCATTAGGATGAAAAGGGGCAGCAGCACAACAAAGGTGTCTATAAAATATGTAATCATTGAATTTGGCCTGCTTAGGTGTAAAAAATACTGTCGCCGACAAACTCCCGTAAGATTGAATGATGCGGTACAAGTGTCGGTGGAATAGGGCTGAAATTTTCCAGGAATGACAACAGTCGCCGAGCCTCGTTGTACACCTCGTGATGGGGTTTGACGGTTTTAAGCAGGGGTTCTACAAACGGTTTTAGTACAGATAGTTCGTAATCCAGAGCAGAGTTAAAGGCGGAGTCGGCCTCGTTCTGATAGGGAAAAATATTTTTGTTTTCTCCGCGCCTGACGGAATCCCACATGTTCAGGGTTCCGAGAGCCGGGTTACCACGAAACTGATGGTCCCTGACTATTCGTCGGATAAGTCGGTTATCGGTGGTCGAAATACGGTTATGGTCATCCAAATTGAGCTGGGTGAGGGCCGAGATATAAACCCTGTATTTTCGCTCTTCAGGAATGTGCGGAGTCAGATCGGGGTTAAGCCCGTGGATTCCCTCCATCAGTAAAATACTGCGGTTGCCAAATTGCAGTTTGGTTCCCTGTTCTTTTGGTCTTTGCAATTTAAAATCAAAGATTGGAATCTCAACCTCCCGGTTGTCAAACAGCGACAGCAGATGGTTATTCAACAGCTTTACATTCAGGGCATGTAGATCTTCGAAATTCGGTTTACCCTGTTCATCAAGCGGAGTCTGTTCTTTCGGAAGAAAGTAATCATCCAAGCCGATGATTACGGGATTGAACCCGAGAACCCTCAGCTGTATTGCCAGGCGCCGGGTGAAGGTGGTTTTGCCGGAGGATGAAGGACCGGCAATGAGTACCACCTTCACTGTATCCCGGTGTTCATGAATTTGATCGGCTATCAGGGAAATCTTTTTTTCATGCAGTCCTTCGGCCACCTGAATAAAATGGGCAATCCCCCGGTTTTCGATAAGCTCATTGAGACGGCCGGTGCAGTTTACCTCCAGAATTTTTCCCCAGGCTTTGTACTCCTTGAATATTGAGAAGAGTACCGGGTTATCTTGAAACTCTGCAATCTTATCCGGACTCTTTGACTGCGGGAATCGCAGCAGAAAGCCGGGAGCGTAATTTCGCAGTTCAAAAATAAACAGGAGGTCGGTACTAGCGACTAAAGGCTCATAGGAGAGGTCGATGTAACCGCCGCAGTTGTATACCGGGATTTTGGGTTCATTTTTAAACTTCAGCAGCTTCTCTGTGGCATCTAAGCCTGATTTACTTACATATTCGACTGTCTGCTCGTATGAGAGCACCTGACGTTCTATCGGGAGGGCCTGCTGGACGAGGGAGTGCATCATCTGCTCCAGCTGCTGGATCTCTTCGTTCGAGATGGAGGACATACCTTCGTAGTAGTAATAAAAACCATCACCAAGGCTGTGACCGATAATAAGATGTCGCTCGGGAAACAGTTCTTGCGATGCCTTTGCCAACAGAAAGCTGAGAGACCGGCGATAGATACGATTGCCGTAATGGCTGTAAAGGCGAACTGGCTTGACCTCGGTATCGATCTCTACCTTATAGGAGAGAGAAGTAAGGGTATTATTGACTAAAGCGGCCACAATCGGGTTAGTGTCCCGGCTGCTCATTCCCTTTTCAAAAATTGTACTTACCCGGGTACCATAGGGGTATTCGCGGCGTTCCCCTGATTCCAGGCTTACCTCAACTGTGTACATTGCGCCCTCCCCTAGTATGATCTGTCGTCTTTACTGCTGCTTGTACTGCTTTGAGCCACGGACCAGGACCTACATAGTGGGGCTTTGGCTCTACTATTTTTTCTAACTCTTTCAGATTATTAAGCGGCTGAGGTTGCAGAAGCTCTGCTTTCCTCCGGCGAATACTTTCGATGTCAATGCTCATACTGTTTCTCCTTAAAGTTAGAATCCCTTAAAATAATTCGAGTTGCCGCGGCGCATTGTGGTCCTGAGCAGGATCGCTGTGCTGTTCTACTTCTCTACTAATTATTGCCGAAGGACTTTCGGCTTCATTCTCAGGCTGTAAGACATCCTGAGCTGTTAAGTTGATTTGGACTAACTGATACAGCCATGAGTAGGCATCCTGCGGGGGTGTAGGTGCATGAAATAGAGTATCTAGTGGAGGATCCAGCTCCTGGAGGTGAATTCGAACCTCATCATATAGTTTTTTTACCAGCGATGTCAGTCCTCGCGAGTATTCCCGGTTTTCATACAACTGCAGATAAGTGCCGTCTCTTTGAAACTCTTGAATGATATCGGCAATAAGAGATAGGAGAGCTGCTAACTCTGTCTGAGTAACAAGTCCGGAGGTTAGGTTTCCAATAGCATAGCGCAGCCAAAACAGTATGCTTATATCCGGTTCAACGGCTTGCAGGGCGATAGCGGTAAGGCGAAGCCCCTCTACCTCTCCAAACATTATTTTAAAACGATTGAGAATAAAGCTCAGATCATACTCCTGCTCAGCAGCCGTCTGCATACTCCACAAGGCCAGTCGCCGGGCGGCTTGTGGATAAGAAGAAAGCAGGTCCTGCACCAGGAGCATTGCCGTTTCGTTGAAAGCCTCTTCCAACTGATCTTCCAGGTATTCTGTGAGCTGTTCAACCGCGCTTTGCAGAAAAGCCTTGTCTTCCCGCACAGCTTCTATCAGACCATGGGCACAGGAGGCCGGCGGGGTAGAAGTGTCCGCCCGGGTCAAGTGAAGTAGGATAGGCTTGAGTTCCGCCGGAGGGCTTTCTGCAGGTATTTGCTCTAGGAGCTGCAGCATATTATCCCGGTCGGCTTGGTAGAAAGAGAGGATTGACAGGACGGCATTTTTCCACGGATAGAAAGGTGATTCTTCGGTAATCTCCTGCAGACGGTTGAGAACCTCCGGATTGTACATGCCGTTAGTCACCGATTCCAGAGCATCCGATACGATAATAGACTCCTCCGCCATGCCCTCCGGTAGTTTGAATTTTGTATCATCACGATAAAGATAGGGGCTTGTAATAAGCTTTTTAAGCTCACCGATTGCTGTCCTATAGTTGGCCGACCCAATTTCTTCTGTGTGCAGCGAAAGGAGCAACTGTTCGATCTTACGATTCACTGTTGTAGTTTTCATATTGTACATCGCTTTCATTTCAGTTCAGTTCAGTAACAATGAGGTTATTGCTGAATGTATTGTTTCAACTCTTTTACTTCGTTTTTAGTAAGCGGACGCTCGATGACAACTTCATCGCTGTCTTTCGGCTGAACGATTGGTCGATCGCGGAAGGGGGTATTGTTCTCATTTATCAGCAGACGAACCAGTGGATGCTTGGGCTCCTTTGGATCGGTCTTTACAATAACACCTGTAGCCCCATTGGACATGCGTACATAAGTCCCAATAGGATATACCGAGAGCGTGTAGACTAAAGCGCGCAGAATACGTTCATCATATCGCTTACCCATCTCTTTCGCAAGGTCCATGATACTAGTATGTCCATCACGTCCGTCACGAAAGGGCCGTTTAGAGGTGGCCGCGGAATAGGCAGATGCTACTCCTACAATTTTTCCGTAGAGAGAAATATCATCGCCCTTTAGTTTGCGCGGATACCCGGTACCGTCAACATACTCATGATGCTCAAGGACCGCAACGCACACCGCCGGTGGAAAGCCTGCCTCTTTCAGGATTTTGTAGCTGATGACAGGATGAGCAATAATGGTCTTTCTCTCTTGTTCGCTAAGTCGGCGGTCGTGTTGGTATACTTCAGGAGGAATGCGGAGCATTCCGATTTCATGCATTAAAGCCGCAGTTCCAAGATCAATCTGCTTATGCGGAGGAAGCCGTAAAAAGTCTGCCACTGCCAAGGCAAATACCGCTGTCTTGACTGCGTGGGGCACTACATAGTTGACGTCTTCTCGTTCGGGAATGTATACACTCAGCAAATATCGCTTGTTGTGCTTCAGCTCCTCCATGATCTCTTTGGCAATCTCGATGACACTATCGTGATAGATAAGCCCTTTCTCAAGGAAATGCTTGAACAGTTCATTGATCTTTTTAACCATCTTGTTAAAAAAGTCTGTTGCCTGTTTCTCTGCCTCATGGTCCTTGATATCCTGGTCCAGTAAAGATTCTCCCTCGTTTCCTCCTCCAGAGCTCGGAGGAGCACCGGAGGGGAGTCCATCGGTGAGTACCTGCTCGTAATGCCACTTTTCCAGCCGCTTAATTAGCTCCTCTGTGATTGGAGTTTCAGGAGAGAGTATAATATATTTTGAATCGAGATAGACCGGAGCATCGATGTAGGTGTTTACTTGTAGTTGGTTTACCGAGACCTTTTTCATATAAGTGACCGTTGACCCCTTAAATTGTATAAAGTACACTCTCTCATATATATTATAGGAGAAAAAAGCGTGAAATTTAAGTTAATTTTTTTACTTTTCAACCTTCTCATCCTTTTATCCTTCGCAGTTGTCATTTTTATGCCGTTTATGATGCTGGGAGCCGAATATTCACGCAACTTCTGGGCTTCCTCCTGGTATTTACCGCTCATCTTCCTAGTCATAATTATAGCAATAGACAGCTATTTTTTCATGAACTGGCGTCTGTTTACTCTGCTTGAGGCTGAAAACTGGCCCGATCTAGTACGCTTCTTGGAAAATGAGATAATGCAAAAAGGCCATACCCGTACCTCTTATGTGCGGGCTCTCATTCACTCATACTTTGTAACGGGCAATATCAGCAAGATTGAGCCTCTGGAGCAGACCCTTCGTGAAAAACGCCCGAACCTGGTTAAGAAGTTTGCCCTTGAACTGGGTATGCCAAAAGTACTTCATAAGAACCATGCCGACATGGTTAAATTCTTCTACGAGTTTAAAGCAGAAAAGGTTCCGCATCAACAGTGGATACGGTTTCTGTACGCCTTCGGTGAATTAATGCAGCATGAACACTCCGAGGGGCGGGAGGAACTCTTAGCCCTTTCTCATGCCGTACGTGATCCGGTTCTGAAGGTATTGGTTTTATATACCCTCGATCCGTTCAAAACTCTCGATGATGAAGTACTCGGCAGGGTAGAACAACAGAAAGAGGAGTTGCGACGGCGCTACAATGAAAATCAACTCCAAAAGGCTATTGATAAGCGCAAGGATAATATTGCCATCGTTGTTATGACCCCGCTTATCCAGGATTCAGTGAAGTGGTTGTTCTCTCAGACTTCTTCAGAGTCGAACACTGACTCGGAATCTACTTCCGAATTTACCTATGATTCTACAGCGGAAGGTCCTGAGGATGAAAAACCGTCTGAGGAATAAGCCACTTTTTTTGCAACAGCACTGTTCACTTACGTTTCTCTGAGCCCTATTCCTTGACCCTGTTTTTCTGCAAGCGTATAATTGCATGACTTGTGAAGAGTAACTACTATCTTACCGCAACAAGAGGTTTAATATATGAGTGTACGTGTACGGTATGCACCGTCTCCAACCGGGCTGCAGCACATTGGCGGTGTGCGCACAGCTCTGTTTAACTACTTTTTTGCCCGTTCCCAGGGGGGTGCATTTATTCTCCGGGTAGAGGATACAGATCGGGAGCGCTACAATGATCAAGCCCTGCAGGATCTGTATGATACCTTTGAATGGCTTGGAATCGAATGGGATGAAGGCCCCAATAAAGACGGCGGATACGGCCCGTATGTGCAGTCTGAGCGCTTTGATTTGTATACCCGCTATGCAGAGCAGTTAGTTGAGAGTGGACACGGTTATTACTGTTTTTGTAGCTCCGAGCGCTTGGATGCGCTGCGGGAACAACAGAAACAGGAGAAGCAGGGACAGGGGTATGACCGCCATTGTCGGAATCTTACCAACGACCAGCGAGAGGAGTACCTTCGCCAGGGAATTAAGCCGGTAGTTCGTTTTAAGGTTCCCCTGGAGGGGACTACTGTCTTCGAGGATATTCTGCTGGGGGAGATGAAAAAAAAGAATAAAGATATTCCCGCCGATCCGGTTCTGCTGAAATCAGATGGGTTTCCCACCTACCATCTGGCAAACGTAGTCGACGACCATCTGATGGCCATCACTCATATTATGCGGGCTCAAGAGTGGATTCCCTCCGGCCCGCTGCACATTCTCCTGTACGAAGCCTTCGGCTGGGAGCCTCCGCAGTACTGTCACCTCCCAATGGTAATGGGCAAGGACGGTCAGAAGCTGTCTAAGCGCCACGGTGCAACTTCGGTGATCGAATTTCGCCGCCAGGGTTACCTGCCGGAAGCAGTTATCAACTATATCTCTCTTCTTGGCTGGTCTTACGATGATAAACGGGAGTTTTTCACAAAAGACGAACTAGAGGAGCTGTTTGTACTGGAAAAGCTGAACAAAGCACCGGCGGTTTTCGATTATAAGAAGCTGGAGTGGTTCAACGGGCAGTATATCCGGGAGAAGAAGGATGAAGAGCTCATTGAACTGCTGCTTCCCTATTTGCAGAAAGAAAACATCGTCGGCACAACACCCACAAATGAGGAAATGGCGAAGCTGAGGGAAATGATGCCCTTGATGAAAGAGCGGCTCCACTTTTTACCCGACATTGTGCCGCTTTCCCGGTTTTTGTTTCAGGAGATCGAGGGCTACGAGGCGGATGAGTTAATACCAAAAAAACTCGATGCTGCGAAAACCATCGAAATACTGCAAGCCGACCGAGAACTTATGGCGAAGTTTGAATTGGTTGGAGAAGAACGTACGGAGGAGCTGCTTCGGCAGAAAGCGGAAGAACTGGAAGTAAAGTTGGGAGCGATGCTGATGCCGGTGCGCGTGGCAATTACCGGCAGCCGTACATCACCGCCCTTATTTGGATCGATACGTCTGTTAGGAATAGACAAAACATTAGAGCGGATAGACCGTGCAATAACCCTTTTACAAAGCGAGGATTCATAATGGCAGAGGCAACAACGGAAGTAACAATGGACAAACTGGTTTCGCTGTGCAAGCGACGGGGCTTTGTCTACCAATCAAGCGAGATTTACGGCGGATTAACCGGTGCCTGGGATTACGGTCCCCTCGGAGTAGAGCTGAAAAATAACGTCGAGCATTTCTGGTGGAAGGAGATGACCCAGCTCCATGACAATATTGTAGGCTTGGACGCTGCTATCATGATGCATCCGCGCACCTGGGAAGCATCGGGACACGTGGATAATTTTTCAGATCCCCTGGTAGACTGCAAAAACTGCAAATCCCGATTCCGGGCCGATCAGATAGACCTGGAAGCAGCCTGTCCGGTTTGCGGGGTGAAGGGTGAGTTTACCGAACCCCGTGATTTCAACCTGATGTTCTCCACCTATATGGGGGCGGTGAAAAGCGAAGATAACATCGTGTATCTTCGACCGGAGACAGCCCAGGGTATTTTTGTAAACTTTAAGAATGTAGTCCAGACCAGTCGGGTAAGGATACCCTTTGGAATAGCCCAGGTTGGAAAGGCCTTTCGAAACGAGATCACAACCAAGAATTTTATTTTCCGCACCCTCGAGTTTGAACAGATGGAAATGCAGTTTTTTGTAAAACCCGGGGACGATCAGGAATGGTTTGAATACTGGAAAAACGAGCGGATTAACTATTACAACAAGCTTGGAATCCGCAAGGACAAACTGCGTTTTCACCAGCACGGGCCGGATGAGCTGGCTCATTATGCAAAGGATGCCTTTGACATAGAGTTCTATTTTCCCATGGGCTGGCAGGAGCTGGAGGGAATTCACTCGCGGACCGACTTTGACCTTGCACGACACGCCGAGTTCTCCCGGAAGGATATGACCTACCTCGACGACCAGACCCGTGAGCGTTATGTCCCGTACGTAATCGAGACCTCCGCCGGGCTAACCCGTTCGGTCTTAATGGTTCTCTCTGATGCGTATGAAGAACAGCAGCTGGAAGATGGAGAAACCCGTACTGTTATGCATTTTCACCCGCTTGTGGCCCCGGTAACGGTAGCAGTCCTGCCTTTGGTAAAAAAAGACGGAATAGCCGACCTGGCGAAGAGCATTGAAAAGGAGCTGCGCGAGGATTATGCCACCTTTTATGATCAAAGCGGGGCGATCGGCCGTCGATACCGTCGGCAGGATGAAATCGGAACCCCCTTCTGTATCACCATAGATTACGATACGAAAGAAGATAATACCGTCACAATTCGCTACCGGGATTCGATGAAGCAGGAGCGTGTTCCAGTCTCGGAACTTGCGCAAAAAATACGAACAGAGATAAAGAATTACAGGAGAGACTGAGAATGACATCAGGACTTGAAGAGTTACAACAGCGCGGCTTTTTACAGCAGTGTACCGACCTAGATCGGCTTGACGAGATTATGGAGCAGGAGAGTGTGAGTTTTTATGTCGGAGTAGATCCGACCGCCCGCAGCCTGCATATCGGGCATATGGTGCCTTTTTACGCCATGGCTCACCTGCAGCAGCACGGCCACCGGCCGATTGTGGTTGTGGGAGGCGGAACCGGTTTGATCGGCGACCCCTCCGGAAAAACCGAGATGCGTAAAATTATCACCCTGGAAGAAATCCGCGAGAATGAAAAATCGATCAAGAGCGGCGCTTCTAAGCTGATTGATTTTACCGAGGGTCGGGCGGTTATGGTCAATAACTACGACTGGCTGGGCGGTCTAAACTACATCGAATTTCTGCGGGATATTGGGCGTCACTTTTCGGTAAACCGCATGCTTACCTTCGAAGCCTATAAACAGCGCCTCGAGCGGGGACTCTCCTTTATCGAGTTCAACTATATGCTGCTGCAGTCCTATGACTTTCTCATGCTGAATCGTGAATATAACTGTAAACTGCAGGTAGGCGGCGATGATCAGTGGGGTAATATCGTCAGCGGCGTTGAACTAATACGACGGATGGATGGAAACGAGGCGCACGGTTTAACATTTCCTCTTATTACCCGGGCGGACGGCAAAAAAATGGGCAAGTCCGAGCGCGGAGCAATTTTTCTTGATCCGGAGTTATGCTCACCCTACGAGTTTTTTCAATATTGGCGTAACGTGAATGATGCTGATGTTGAGCGCTTTTTGAAAATGTTTACCTTCCTGTCGATGGACGAAATTGCCGAGCTGGCAAAGCTGGAGGGACAGGATATCAATAAAGCCAAGGAGAGACTAGCTTGGGAGCAGACTAAGCTTATACATGGCGAAGCAGAGGCCAATAAATCCCTGGAAGCTTCAAAAGCCGCTTTCTCATCCGGTGGTGTGGCCGCCCGTGATGGAATTCCTTCCTTGGAAGTAGACGCAGCTGAACTTGAATCCGGTATCAATGTGATGGATCTGTTCTCCCGCACCAGCCTCTGTGCTTCCAAAAGTGAAGCCCGCCGACTGGTAAAGCAGGGAGGGGCCATAGTCAACGAGCGCAAGGTTGAGGATATTGAGGAGAACATTACCGCCGATGAACTTGTGGACAACGAGCTACTTCTACGGGCGGGGAAAAAGCGATATTTTCGAATAACACTAAAGTAAGGGAGTGTCTATGAGACGCAGCTACGCTATCATTTTAACTGCAGCACTGCTGCTGGGCGGTGCAGAAATAAATCTTGCAGCACGGGGGCTGCAGGAAGTAAAAGAGACGGAAGAAATCACAATCGAAGCTGCTGCGCTAAAGGGGCCCTCGGGCTTCGGAATGATAAAAATGTTTGAGGATGAACCGGAATTGGGTCCCGAGGCAGATACTAATTTCAAGGTACTACCCTCTCCGAAAGCTATGGTCTCCAGAGTTGCCGGAGGCGAGCTCGATTTTGCCGTATTTCCGGCTAATATGGCTGCTAAGATGTACACCGCCGGACCCGGTTACAAACTGGGTGCCGTGGTGGGGATGGGGGTTCTCCACCTGCTGAGCCGTGATGCGGACATTAATGAGTGGAGTGACCTGCAGGACAAAACCGTGCACTCAATTGGCAAAGGGGCTACCCCGGATTACCTGTTTCGGTATTTGCTCTCCCAGCATGGACTGGATCCGAATGAGGATGTCCGGATTGATTTTTCCGTCAGCAGCGGGCCCCAGCTGGCCCAGCTTTTGATTTCCGGTAAAATTGATACCGCCATCCTTCCGGAACCCTTTGTGACTATGGTACGCACCAGGGCCTCGGATGTGCGAAGGGTATTGGATTTTCAGTCATCCTGGCAGCAGATACAGGGCGGTGAAACCACTTATCCTATTACGGTAGTGGTGGTGAAACCTCAGTTAGCGGCTGAGCGACCCGAGCTCGTAGAGCGCTTTCTAGAGGCTTACTCCGAATCGATTGAATGGGTAAACAGCAATCCCGCGGAAGCCGCCCAGTTGATCGGCAAATACGAGGTTATGCCGGCGGCTTTGGCCGAACCGGCCATCCCTCACTGTAATCTGAAGTTTATACCCTCTGCTGCTGCACGGCCGATAATGGAAGAGTTTCTACAAGTCCTACTGGATTTTAATCCCGCTTCCGTAGGAGGTCAGCTGCCGGATGACGGGTTCTACCTTACCCCATAAGGGCTCGCAGAACAGAACTGTTCTGCGCCTTCGTAATTTATTTATCTCCGGTGCCGCGGTCCTAGTTCTACTGGTAATCTGGTGGACCGCTGCGGTACTGATGGATGCCGCTATAATCCTTCCTCCTCCGCCGGCAGTAATTCGTGAGCTGCTGGGCTTGCTGCAAAGTAATGACTTCTGGATCTCCGTGTGGGTAACCCTTCTACGTGGCTTCACAGGGTTTATTATTTCGCTGTCGGTAGGTACGGTTGTCGGCATTGCAGCCGGCATCAGCTTGCCCCTGCATGCATTATTCAAACCGCTTATTGCTATTATCCGAACCACACCGATTATGTCGGTAATTCTAATCGCTCTGTTGTGGTTTAAAACCGGAACCGTGCCGGTTTTCTCCTCCTTCCTAATAGCCTTCCCCGTCATTACGCAGAACATAATTGTCGGTATTCGGCAGACCGATCAAAAACTGCTGCAAATGGGACGTGCCTATGGCTTAGACTCCACCCGCAGGTTGCTTCACATTTCTGTGCCCTCAGTAGTGCCGTACTTAATATCTGGAGCCCAAACAGCATTGGGTTTGACATGGAAGGTGGTGGTCGCAGCAGAGGTTTTAAGCCTGCCGAATTGGGGAGTGGGGAGTGAGATGCAGTTATCCCAGATGAGTCTTGAGACCGCCCAGGTATTTGCCTGGACAGCGGTTGCAATACTGTTGAGTGCGGGCAGCCAGTGGCTTCTGAGTCTTGGAATCCACAGCATGCCGTGGAGCCGTCTGTATGCCGATTCAGTGTAGTGGGCTAAGCCTCAGTTTCAAGGATTTAACGGTTTTTGATAATTTCTCTTTGGAAATACCGGACCGCCATGTGACTGCTGTCCTGGGACCTTCCGGATGCGGAAAAACTACCCTGCTTAATCTTATTTCAGGGCTGTTGAATCCTGCAGTTGGAAATGTAAGCGGAGTCGGTGATGAGCGTATCAGTTATCTCTTTCAGGAGCCGCGACTGCTTCCTTGGAAGAGCGTGCGGAAGAATATTGAGCTGGTACTGGGGCCGTTTATGCAACCGAAGGAAGCTTCAGAGCGTTGCAGTAAGTTTTTGGAAATGGTAGGCCTCAGTCGTTTCACCGATTATTATCCCCACGAACTGTCCGGAGGAATGCGGCAAAGGGCAGCAGTGGCCAGAGCTTTTGCCTATCCCGCCGGTGTAATGCTGATGGATGAACCCTTCCAAGCGTTGGATCTACACCTCAAACTCTCTTTGATCGAACTGTTTGAGAAGCTGTGGAGCCACGACCGACGCACCGCCGTATTTGTTACCCACGATATTCAGGAGGCCCTTCTGCTAGGTGATACGATTGTAGTGTTATACGGACCTCCGGCAGAAATACAGGCCGCCATACCGAACCCCGTGCTCCGTGAGCAGCGTTCCTTAAAGGAGCATGCCACATTAGAGCTGGAACAACAGCTCTATTCTCTGCTTGCCTGAGCCTTTATCTATCCTTAAACTTAAAGTAGGAGGTAGGTATGCGACTGCTGGTAGTTTCGGATATTCACGGGAATGGAGATGCTCTTGATAAATGTCGCGATGAGGCCGCAACGGCGGACATCCTGCTCTGTGTAGGAGATCTTACCCATTTTGGAGGGGTAACCGAGGCGCGCAAGATTTTGGATAAACTGCGAACGCTCCATCCGCTAGTGCGTTCAGTAGCAGGCAATTGTGATAATCGAGAAATCGAATCCTATTTGCAAGAGGAAGGGGTGCTCCTAACTTCGAAGACCGAAGAAATTCAGGGAGCCCGGTTTGTGGGGCTCAGCGGAGCTATGCCGGGACCAATAGATACCCCCTATGAGATATCGGAAGATCAAATTGAAACTTTTCTGGAACAGCTGCCTGCTGATGCAACTCAGCCGCTTATGTTAGTCTGCCATCAACCGCCCTATAATACCGTGGCCGATCGGGCAATGAAAATGAAACACGTGGGTAGTCATCGCCTATCGGAGTGGATAAAAGCACGACAGCCTCTTGTGGTGCTTTCAGGACATATACATGAGTCCTTTGGGCACAAAGTGTATGGCCACAGCCATATCATCAATCCAGGTGCCTTAAAAGAGGGCCGCTATGCGATGGTAGACGTTGAGCTGGAAAGAAATGAGGTTTCAGCTGTTTTGAAAGCTTGAGAGGCTCGATTGATAGCCTTAACAACTGCAATAACCGTGTGCATCATAACCGTAGGCATCATTACCGTGCAGGCATAAAAAAAGCGTTGAGCCAAGGGCTCAACGCTTAACTGTGCCGCCGAACAGAATTGAACTGTTGACACGGGGATTTTCAGTCCCCTGCTCTACCGACTGAGCTACAGCGGCACGAACGAGTGTATTTATACCGATTTATTGAAAAATTGTCAAGGGAGCCCGTGAAAATTGCTGCAAAAATTTTAATGGTTCAAAGCTTGGGGGATGCTTCTTCCCACACTCCGATAAAGAGTATTTTCTATCTATTGTTTTGTGAAAATCACATTCTTCTAGACTGATGGGGTGTGGTTGTAGCTTAAATTTAAATTCCCACAAGCTTTGAACCACTAATAATTGTCTAAGTGCTAAGTGATTGATACAATAGAATAATGAAAAACCGCCATGCGATACAAGCCTACAAATTGCAGGCTTTTCAAAAGAAAGAAGATCCCCCTAAAAAGGGGAAGAAGAAAGACTCGAAGGCCGACCCATCACCGGACAAACAGCAACCTCTGCAGACAAGAAGAAAGCCGAGTCGGGATACCGGAGATACGGCCGACACGAAGGCCAGTAAAGATTATGCCCCTGTCTCAAACCGAGATTCAGAGGGAAAGTCGCAGAAGGGTGAGATTTATCGAGCCGGTACTGCAGGAATAATTGGACGTAATGGATTCCTCAAAACCGGTTTTGGACATAAAAAAGCGGCCAAACTGCTGCTTCTTTTAGGAAAGGAGCAGGCAGCTGTGGTGCTTAAGCACCTGTCTCAGGATGAAATTGAGAAGGTGACAGGGGAAATCGCAAAAATAAAAAGAATCGAGCGCCCCGAGGCTGAAAAGATTCTTGAAGAGTTCGGTGATATCGCCGGGGATTTAGCTGCTAATCCACGAGGAGGGGTGGAGACTGCCCGCGAGATGCTGACCAGTTCTTTTGGTGAAGACAAGGCGAATGAAATATTGGGGAAGGTGCATCCGTATAGTGGAAATCGGCCATTTTCATTTCTGAATGATATGGATTATCAGCAGATTATGCTATTGCTGCGCAAAGAGCCGGTGCATGTAATGAGTATTGTTCTCTCCTATTTAGTACCGAATAAGGCCTCACAAGTGCTGGAGTCCCTCCCTCCTGAAGTACAGCAGCAGGCAGTGAAACGTATAGCCCGGATGGGACAAGTATCCCCGGAGGTGCTCTCTTCGGTTGAAGAGAGCCTGCGTGAACGGATCAGGACGCAGGGGAGGGTGATTACTGAGGATATTGACGGACAAGCGGTTTTAGCAGATATTTTGAAGAATTTACCGCTTCAAGATGAGAATCGGATACTAGACAACTTACATGAAGAAAACAGCAGTTTAGCCGATGAAATACGGGAGAGGCTGTTTTCCGTCGAGAGTGTACTGGAAATTCCGGATAAACAGTTGCAGGAACTGCTGCACAAGTATCCTGACCGGGATATTGCGACTATACTGAAAGGGAAGACTGAGGAGCTTGCAGATAAGATCCTTCGGAATGTTTCACAACGCCGGCAACAGTTCATACGCAGCGAAAGGGAGCAGCTGGGGCCGATGAAACGTACGGAGGTAGATAGGGTGACCAAAGATTTTATGGCTTTTATTAGAAGTCAGGCAGAGCAGGGCGAGGTTACCCTTGAACGGGACGAACTGGTATAAATCGGTAGAGGAGGAGAGAGCGTGTATTCAACAGGAATAGCATATTTGTTGTGGTTAATATCCGGTTTCGGTGTACTGGGTTTCCATAGATTTTATTTAGGAAAAATAGGTACTGGGCTGCTGTATATTATTACCGGCGGACTGTTTGGGATTGGATCGGTGTATGATTTTATTACCCTTCCCTTGCAGGTGCGTGAGGCAAATTTACGAACAGGATGGAGAAATGCCCTGTATGGACAACAGCAGACCATGCGACCGGTAGGTGGGATGTCTTATGGGGATCGTACTGACAAAGGGCGCCGGCATCCGCTTGAACAGGTCATACTGCAAACTGCGAAGCGCAATAATGGAGTTGCCACCCCCTCTGAAGTAGCGTTAGAAAGTGAACGTAGTCTGGACGAGGTAAAATCGGCGTTAGAGAAGTTGGTGGAGAAGAACTACGCAGAGCTGCGGGTAAGCAAGAAAAACGGGGGGCTGGTGTACTTTTTCTCGGAATTTTCAGGTGACGGTTCACATCCCGATCTGGAGGATTTCTAACCAGGCGCAATTCACTGGAGTATTGACATTTCGGCTCCCCATGCCTAATATTCTAACCTATGACAGCAGACGAACTTAGACAGAAATATATCGATTTCTTTAAGGAACAAGGACACGCCCAAATCTCCGGTAAATCTCTGGTTCCGGAGAACGATCCTACAGTACTGTTTACCACGGCCGGTATGCACCCCCTGGTCCCCTATTTACTAGGTCAGGACCATCCGGCGGGCAGCCGTCTGGTAAACTATCAGAAATGTATCCGCACCGGAGATATAGAATCGGTTGGGGACTTGAGCCACCTTACTTTCTTTGAGATGCTGGGAAACTGGTCATTAGGCGACTACTTCAAAAAGGGCGCTATCAAAATGAGTTATGAGTTCCTCACCTCCGACAAGTGGTTAGGCCTCCCACCCGAGAAGATATCGGTTACCGTTTTTGAAGGCGATCAAGATGTGCCTCGCGATGATGAATCAGCGGAGGCCTGGAGATCGGTTGGAATACCGGAGGACCGCATTTATTATCTGCCCCGCGAAGACAATTGGTGGGGTCCCGCCGGACAAACCGGTCCCTGTGGTCCCGACTCCGAGATGTTCATAGATACTGGTAAGGCTGCCTGTGGCCCAGATTGTCGGCCGGGTTGCTCCTGCGGAAAATACTTTGAAGTGTGGAACGATGTTTTCATGCAGTATAATAAAAAGGCTGATGGAACTTTTCCTCCCCTAGAACGAAAATGCGTAGATACAGGTATGGGGATTGAACGGACTGTTGCGATTTTGCAGGGCAAGGGTTCGGTATATGATATCGAGGTCTTCACACCGATCATAGAAGGAATCGAGAAAATCAGTGGTGCAAAATACCATCAGGATGAGATTACGGATGTTTCTATTCGAATTATTGCGGATCATATTAAAACCTCAGTTTTCATTCTGGGAGATGAGCAGGCGATCACACCATCCAACCTGGGGCAGGGATACATCCTGCGTAGACTTATTCGACGTGCGGTACGGCACGGGCGTAAGCTGGGCGTAGAGCGGCATTTTTTAGCTGAACTAGCCGAAATAGTGCTGCAGATGTATCGTGAACCTTATCCAATCCTGGCCGAGCACCACGAAACTATAATACATGAGCTGAACACCGAGGAAGAGCGTTTTTTTACGACCCTCAAAAAGGGTGAGCATGAGTTTGAGAAGATGCTACCGGGATTACTGAAAAATCCGAAAAAAATAATACCCGGGCGAATAGCCTTTAAACTATACGATACCTTCGGTTTTCCGATTGAAATTACCGAAGAACTGGCTGCTGAGCACGGCCTGACCATCGATCGGGAGGGGTTCGAACAAGCCTTTGAAAAGCATCAGGAACTATCTAAGAAGGGTGCTGATAAAACTTTTAAGGGTGGACTGGCTGACCAGTCGGACAGAACCACCGCCCTGCACACTGCTACCCACCTACTGCACAAAGCTTTGCGGATGGTTCTTGGTGAGCATGTGCAACAGAAGGGTAGTAACATTACTCCGGAGAGGCTGCGCTTCGATTTTGTACATCCGGATAAAATGACTCCCGAACAGATTAAAGAGGTTGAAGATATTGTAAATGATGTTATCGAGCAAGATTTGCCGGTGCAGATGAACACAATGACCCTCGAAGAGGCAAAGGAAGATGGCGCTTTGGCTTTTTTTGACAGCAAGTATGGTGAACAGGTGAAGGTGTATTCGGTTGGTGATTTCTCCAAGGAGGTCTGTGGCGGCCCTCATGTGCAACATACCTCGCAACTAGGCCGTTTTAAGATCAAAAAGGAACAGTCCTCTTCTGCCGGCGTACGCCGTATTCGTGCGGTCCTAGAGCCCGCGGAATAACCGCGGAATAACCGGCCGCACAGTACCTCTATCTGTAAAACAAGTTAAGGGCTTATGGTACCTAGGGTACCGGGCTGTTGTGGCTGTTGGTTGCGGGGTACGGCCAATTGCCCGCAAGCACCGTTTACCCCGCGTCCCCTCCTGAATCTACGGGAAGTGGTAATACCTGCCTCCTCCAGTGTGCGGGTAAAGGCGGCAACTTCACTCTGCTGTGGCTCAGTATAGGGCAATCCTTCAACAGGGTTCCAAGGTATAATGTTGACCAGAACTTTAAGAGAGCGAATGAACCTTTGTAGAGCCCTCAGGTCCTCCTGGCGGTTGTTGATACCGTGAAACAGCACGTATTCGAGGGTGATCCGACGACCTGTCTGTTTTTGGTGATACTGCAGGGCCGATTGAAGCTCATCAAGGGGTGTCGTTTTTGCCATCGGCATCAGTTTTTCCCGGAGCTGCTGATCGGCGGTAATGAGTGAGAGTGCTAAGCGTACATGCGGCCCTTCATCGGCAAGGCGTTTTATTCCGGAGACTATACCACTGGTGGAAATTGTGATTTTACGCATGCCGATATTGTGTCCATCAGGGTGATGCAGCACCTCGATGGCTTTGCTCACCTCATCCAGATTAAGCAGGGGCTCTCCCATCCCCATAAACACAACGTTAGCTATAGTACCGAATTGCCGTTTTAGGTGCAGCACCTGCTCGACAATTTCCCCTGCGGAAAGGTTACGAAGCAGGCCCATAGTAGCGGTACGGCAGAAAGTACAGCCCAGGGAACACCCTACCTGGCTAGACACACAGGCAGTTTTTCGGCCGCTTTCATCTTCAAGTAGAACCGCCTCAACTATCGCACTGTCGTAGAGTTTTATGGTAATCTTTGCGGTACCGTCTTTGTCCTGTTGAACAGTTTCGACAGTCGAGCTTGATACACGGCTGTATTCACCGGTTAGCCTCTCGCGGAAGGACGCCGGCAGGTTTAACATCTCTTCAAACTCAGAGACCCCTTTTTGGTGGATCCACTGAAAAATCTGATCCCCCCGGAAGCGAGGAGAAATATTGAGTTTTTCTACAAGTTCGACAGGCAGCAGTCCGGAGAGAGAATTCAAGATGGCTATATGTTTCCGCCTTGTTGAAGCCGTTCCAATAGTTTAGCTACATAGGGATTACGAATGCCCAGCTTATGAAACTCATTGAGAATATCAATAGCCTTATGCCGTTGGCCTAAAGCCATATAGCATTCTGCAATCTCGGTATAAAGCCGGTGGTTTTTAGGGTCGTTTCGCAATAATCCGTACAAACTGTCTATGGCATCCTCGTAATTGCCGCGAGCTTTGTTTATCAAGGATAGACCGAGAATTGCATACATATCAAACTCGATATTAAGCGCCGCGTGGTAGTACTCTTCGGCGTTGTCATAGTCCTCCATACTGCGATATGCATCGCCGGCTCGGGTAAGAATAACTTTGTTATTCGGATCGAGTTTTAAGATTTTGTGCCAGTACTCCAGTGATTCGGCATGTTTATTCAAACCGCGGTAACAGTCGGCCAAGCCGAACAGGGCATAAAAGTTATTAGGTTCCAGTTCCAAGGCTTGCTGAAAGTACTTAAGCCCCTTATCGTAGGTTTTGAGTTTACGGTGACAATTGCCCAAACTGGTCAGTACCCGGATGTCGACATTGTCCTGCTTTACTTCTAGCATCCGTTCCCAATAGTGCAGGGCATCTTCATACTCTCTGAAGTCGTAATGCAGGTGCCCCAGACCTATCAAAGCATAGGGGTTGTCCGGCTCAATTTCTAACACCTTCAGATAGATCTCTTTAGAACGGCGAAAATCTTTGACCTTCCGGTAGGCATCTGCCACTCGGGTGAGCACGGTGACGTTGTTATCATCGTGTTGCAGGTATTGTTCCCATATTTTTATTGCATCATTATACCTGTTCAGTGCCTTATAGCAGTCGGCTAGTCCAAACAACGCATAATTGTTGCCGGCATGGTTCTCAAGACATTTCTGATAATAGCCGATAGCTTTACGGTATTCGTGCTTTTTCCGGGCTGCATCCCCTAATCCGACTAGGGCGTAATTATTTGTGTTGTCAATATCTAATATCTGACTGAAGCTCTCTTCCGCTTCTTTTACAAGATTCTCTTTCAGAAGCTGGTATCCCCGCTTTGAAAGCTCGGAAATTTGATTCAGTTCCTCTTCATTCAATCCTTCGGGAGTAATCGCGGATTGTTCTTCAGAATCAGAAAATGCTTCAGATTCAGAATGTTCAAAGTGCTCTTTTTCAAAATCACTCATATATTAAATCATCCTTTCTCATTGATCCAATACTGCACCAACGCAGCGCATTGTTCAATGAGCTGCTGCTTTTTACCGGGAGCCGGAGCTATCCAGTACATTCGCAGCGCTTCCAGTATATCGCCTTGCTGTTGATGGTAATCACCGACTCGCTCTAAACCGTCGCTGTATCCAGTTGTGATGAAGATGCGCTTAGCAGTGTCGATATCACCTTGATTAAAAAATGCATTCCCCTTACGAATAAGAGCAATTTTTTGTTCCGGTTTAAGTGCCTGCTTGCCGGAAGGGGTTATTTTGAGAAAACCTTCTTTCGGCATTTGGTTTAATGCATCTTCTTTATTCATTCTCTTGTTTTCAGTTAAAGTGTAATATAATTTAAATGGAATTGAAACACAATAAGGTTTTTTTACAAATCCATTTCTGAGCTTAATATATCAATTATTACTAAAAAAGTCCATAAATTAGCCTTGCACAACCGTGCTAATAGATGAGTTGGAAAGTGTGAGGCTGCAGTATTTAGAGGACCCCTTTGGTTGAGGAGGGCTCACTGCGCTCACTCCTGCGGTAGGCGGTCATAAATGCTCGCCCGAGCGCTTTGAACAGGGCCTCTACCATATGGTGGCTGTTTTCCCCGTAGCGGCAATGGGCATGCAGGTTAATCTGGGCGTTATGGGCCAGCGCATACAAAAACTCGCGAATCAGGGGAATAGGGAATTGCCCGCAGTACTCTTGCGGATAATCGGCGCTGTAGACTAAATAGGGGCGTCCGCTCACATCTACTATCACCTCGCTTAAAGCCTCGTCCATGGGGATAAGGCTTTGACCATAACGCTCCACATGTCCATACTGCTGTACGGTTTGTCTGAGTGCATTGCCAAGGGCAATACCTACATCCTCAACCAAGTGGTGTGCATCGACCTGTACATCACCTTCAGCTTTAATCGTGAGTCCGAAAAAGCCGTGATATGCCATTGATGTGAGAATATGATCGAAGAAGGGCAGCCCTGTATCTACAAACTGCTGGGGTGCATCGAAATCGAGACTAAGTGTAATAGAAGTCTCACGGGTACTCCGTTCAATATTTATCAATCGGCTGCTCATTTTTTATCTCCTTGGTTATTTATCTGCGTACTTTCGGCCGGATTCAGAACTGCCTGGGACGGTGTTGCCTGTATCCGAGTGCAAAGCAGCTACAAAGCGGTTTATGCGCCGATAGTTCAGCTTGTAATAAGAGGGGTTTGAAATCAAATGCACATTGATCTTCTTCAATGTATCTACCACCTCTAAATTGTTGGCCCGCAGGGTGCTTCCTGTTTCCACTAAGTCGACTATGTATGGGGCTAAGCCTAAAATCGGTGCCAACTCGACCGAACCGTTCAGCTTTATTATTTGTATCGGCACACCTTGGCTATAAAAATAGTCCCTTGCAAAGCGGGGAAACTTAGTAGCAACCGACACCGTTCGTATCGTATTGGGCTTCCCGTAGCTTTTCCGGGCGGCAAGACACATCTCGGTAGAGCCAAAATCAAACTGCATCAGTTGAAAGAAGCGGAGGCCGGTCTCATACAAGACATCCTCTCCGGAGATCCCCAGTCCGGCTATTCCATGATTCACATAGGTAGGCAGATCTGCGTTCTTTACCAAAAATATCTTTAACAGGCCGCTTTCATCGTGGGCAACTAAGCGGCGCTTTTCAAATTTAAAGTGAAACCCCTTTTCGGCAAAATATTCCTGCACTTGCTCAAAGAGGCGGCCCTTCGGTAATGCCATAGTAAGCGGGGTTTCGGTGGATTCTAAGTTCAAACTCATTGTATTGCAATTCCTCCCTTTTCGCGGATCTGCTGAGCGGCGCGAAAAGCCTCGGCAAAGGTTTTCCCCTCTACTTTTACGATATCCTCAGGTAGGCCGAATCTTTCGGCTACTTGATTTTCAATCTTACGCAGCATCATAGAGAATCCGACCGAGGGGCAGTCGAAACCAAAACGGCTTAGAAGTTTGTCGTAACGTCCACCGGAGGCCACCGCGTCATCCAACCCGGCTTGATACACCTGGAAGACAATACCGGTGTAGTAGGGCTGGGTTCCAACTTCGGAGAGATCAATTCGCACATCCCTTGCGTACCCCAGTTCTTCCATTTGCTCTACCAGCTCCGTTAGATACTGGAGCGATTCCATTTCTTCGTTCTGCAGAATGGCGTCATAGCGTAAAATCTCTCGGCTAAACTCCTCCCTGTTTCCAATAAAGCTGAACAGGGCGGTAATAACATCTGCCCGGCGAGGGGATGTGTGGGCTTCTATGAGTGAATGCAACTTTTGCTGTTCCCGGTTACGAATCGCCTGCACCGCCTCTTTTAGCTCAGTTTCATTCAACTCTTTCAAAGCCAGTGTGAGGAATTGATGAGAACCAAGGTGAATGCTGGTAGTGACTCCAATCTCCATAAAGATACTCTCGAGCAGCAGTAGAACCTCCAGATCGGCTTCGCTGCCGGCTTTACCTATTAACTCCGCACCCGTTTGGAAGAACTCATTTTTAGAAATATCTTCAGCACTCTGATGGCGCAGAATAGTGTCTGCATAGCACACCCTGGTCGGCAGATCTTCTTCCCGAAGCCATAAGCCCATTTGCTTGGCTAAGAACAGGGTGATATCGGATCGGAGCATGAGCAGATCTCCTTCTCGATCGATCAGTCGGTATACATCCCGGGCGCTGCTGCGAAGCAGAGGCTCGTAAATATCGTAAAAATCAAAGACTGGTGTCTCCACCGGCAGATATCCCCATTGGGTAAACAGCTGATAGAGTTCTTGTGTAATCCTGCGGTGGCGATAGGCCTCCTCTAAATGAACTCCCTCCGTTCCCTGAGGCACTTGTAAATATCGTTTGCGTGAATCCGTCACTGAGACCTCCTTAGCACCGGTAAATCTTCCCTACTATACCAAAAGCCCGGGCGCGCGGAAAGGGATCCGGCCGTTAACGGAATAAGCTTAACTCCACTTAAAAACAGCAATGCCTCCAAACCTTAAAATACATAAAAATTTGCAAAGAAATTGATGCGAATTCTCAATTTGGAAGTCAGAAGACTTCCAAATTGAGAATCGCTGACCTAAAAAAACGAAGGGTAGAACCGCCGTAGGCCCTCACATCACTGACCTCCAGCTGCTCGATATGCTCCGGCCATTGTTCCGGGCTAGGGTGATGAATGAGGCAGCGACCTTGCGGCGCTAACAGGCCGCTTTGGGCCACCGAGCGAATCAGCTCAATTTTTTGTTCGTATTTGAAGGGGGGATCCAGGTAGATGAGGTCAAACTTGGTATCTTGGCGGGATGCCTGCGTGGCAATGTAGCGTTCGGCCGGTTGTATAATCAGCCGGATCGGACTTTCGACAAAGGAAATATTTTTGCGAATAACCGGTGTTTTCCGACGGTCTTTTTCTACCAAAACAACCGGCTCCGCTCCACGTGAAGCGGCTTCAATACCCACCACTCCCGAGCCCGTGAAGAGATCCAGAAATGAAAGTCCTTCAATATTACCTAATATTGAAAACATCGATTCACGCATTCTGTCCATGGCCGGTCGGATAACTCCCGGGGGACATTGAACTCTTCGGCTGCGGTAGATTCCTCCGGTTATTCTCATGCGCTCTCCCTTAATTATCGGTGTGTCTATTTAACGGTGCGTCTGCCTCAGCCGCCGGTCAGCGTATCTTCCGGAAAGGGCGGACAGCATTCGAGGGTTCGCCGTAGTTGCTGGTGGTCCGGCTGCAGCAAGCCCGGATCAGCCTTAATAATCCGAAAGGCATCTTTGCGGGCCTTATCCAGCAGGGTAAGATCTCCACTTAAATCGGCAAATTTAAGCCGCATAAAACCCGACTGCCGGGTGCCAGTCACTTCTCCCGGCCCGCGGATTTTGAGATCTTCCTCGGCGATAAAAAAACCGTCACTACTTTCTTTCATCACCAGCAGGCGTTGCTTGCCCTCTTCGGTAAGCTCTTCGGAGTATACCAGAAAGGCGTAAGATTGCAATGTGCTGCGGCCTACCCGGCCTCGCAGCTGATGCAGCCCGGCCAGACCGAAACGTTCGGCATGCTCAATGACCATACAGGTCGCATTTTTGATATCTACCCCAACTTCCACCACGCTGGTTGATACCAGAATATCGATAGTTCCCTCGGAGAAGGCGTGCATCCGTTCCAACTTCTCTTCTTCGCGTATTTTAGAATGAATAAGCGCTACTTTATAATTGGGAAAGATAGTGGAGCTAAGCTGCTCGGCAGCCCCCTCGGCGGCTTTCAAAGAGCTTTTCTCCGTACCCCGAATCAGGGGATACACAAAATAGGCCTGATGTCCGCGTTCCAGTTCGTGGCGAACCGCATTATACACCTTATCGGCATTTGACTGACGGGCGAGGTGAGTTACAATCTCTTTCCTACCCGGCGGCATTGTGCGAATGGAGGACACATCCAGGTCTCCGAAAAATGTCAATGTTAAGGTGCGGGGAATCGGGGTTGCGGTCATTAACAGCAGGTCGGGGGCATGGCCCTTTTCCATCAGCTGAGAGCGCTGTTCTACCCCGAATTTGTGCTGTTCATCGATTATGACCAAGCGCAAGCTTTGAAATACCACCTCCCGGGTAAACAGGGCGTGGGTACCGATAAGCAGATCAACCTCTCCGGTACGAAGGGCATCTAATAGAGGTCGGCGTGCATTTTTATCCACATTACCGCTAAGAAAGGCAACTCTCACCCCCAGCGGCTCCAGCAGTTCCGCAGCTCTTTCCGCATGTTGCCGGGCCAAAAGTTCGGTTGGAGCTAAAAAAGCAGCCTGGTACCCGGCTTCGATCACCGGAAGTGCCGCTAAAAATGCGACTAGAGTTTTTCCGGAACCCACATCACCCTGCAGGAGCCTCCCCATCGGGTGAGCGCTGTCCAGGTCCTGTTTGATCTCTGTGAGGACGCTGCGCTGGTCGGTGGTGAGGGAAAAGGGGAGGTTCTTTAGGCAGCTCCGTTGCAGCTTTTCCGGGAGAATTTTGGGGCTGCGGCGACTGTCTTTCCGGGCCAGAGAGTGGCGGGCAACCACCAACTGGAAATAGAGCAACTCCTCGTAGGCCAGACTCTGCCGTGCCTGGGCGGCAGAGTCATGGGAGTCGGGAAAATGGAGCTGGGCAAGCGCCCTTCGCTTTTCCAGGTAACGGTAATGACTGCGGAGGCTCTCCGGCAGTTCGTTGTCGATATATTTTCCGTAGGTTGTCAGGGCATCTTGCACCGCCTTCCGCAGTACAGACTGATTCAGTTTACCTGAAAGCGGATACACCGGAAGAATCGATCCAAACTTTGTGTGTTCCGATGGATACGGTTCGGCTTCAAAGCTGCTTGACTGCAAGTCACCGTAGCGGTATGAGAATTGTCCGTACAGATAAAATTGATGCCCCACTTTCAGAACATGCTGCAAAAAATTGCGGTTAAAACACACCAGTACTCCAGTAGCAGTCTCATCCTTTACATATACCTTAAGCGTTTTTTTATGTTCCGGACCGAAAAAATCATGAGCCACTACCTCAACTAGTGTGTTGACGGTTGCATCCTGATATCCCTCCTTAAGAGGTACTATGCGGGAGCGATCTTCATAATCCCGGGGCACATGCAGCAGGAGGTCGGCGACCGACATGATGTCTAGTGTTGCGAGCTGCCCGGCGGTGTGCGGGCCGATGCCTTTGAGTTTCGTTATAGAATGCTTAATTTCCCCTAACAGCATATGCCCGCAGCCAATGGTCGTATTAGAAAGGCAGGGACTGGAAGAAGCGGGAAAGGTGAAACACGATATAGTTGCCCGCAATAGAGGCTACCAGCAGACTAGCTCCAGTGATGGCAAGACCGGTCTGCAGAGTGAGGAACCTTCGCTTAAAAAAAGTGTTGTGAATCCAGTTCAACAGAGGGGTAATCAGTAGATCGATCGTCCGAATGAAGGGATGTACCGTATTAGCGCTCACAAGCGAGGCCACAAAGCGGATGACAATGAGGACAATGAACAGAGTCATCAAAAACGATACCGCTGACCATACGGCGCTGAGTATGATTGCCAAAATGATTCCCAGGGAGATTGAACCGTACATTGCCAGGCGATTGAGAATATTCATACCGATAACCAGCACCAACAGACCGGCAATTGGAGAGAAATCTACCGTACCGACCTGGAGAAATCGAAACCGTCGAAAATAGTTAAGATAAGGATCGGTGAGTGAGCGGATTATCTCATACGGTTTACCGTAGGATGATACCCCGCTGAACCAGGTTAGCAATACTCTGACGAATATCAGAATCATGTAGATGCTCAATATTCCGCTTAAAATTTTAGCTATAGTTACCATAACGTTTCCTTCCTTGTGTCTGCTGGACTGGGTCTTCGGGACTAGGCGGTCCAGATATCCTCTATTGTAGGATACCTGCTCAACTCTTCCAATACATTTTGGGCTGAAGAGAGGGTTATTTGGCTGGATGCCTTGATTACTGTTTCCCTCTGTCCGTTTGCATTGTTCAGATGGAGGAAAAGCGGGCATGCACCCTTATGGTCAAAAAGATATGAGCGGAGATTGTATAGCCCTTCCTCGGACATCGTATTTCGTTCAAGGCGAATGTGAACCTCTCTGGTTTCAGTTTCCTTGAGCTCTTCCGGCTTCAGAATAGTTTCCACGATAAACTTTGGATCGCCCCGGCTGAGGTCAAGCTTTCCTGAACAGGCTAGAATACTGTCGACTTCAATCACATCCCGGTGCTCTTCCCATTGATCGGAGAAAACAACCAACTCAATGGTCCCGTTGTAATCTTCGATCTGTAAAAATGCCATTGGACGCCCTTTTTTTGTAAAAATAGAACGGACACTAGTGACGATTCCCAGCAGTGAATATTTTGCGTTAGGTACAAAGTGATCTGGGCGGCCCAGGTTGATGTTTACAGTCCTTTTCCAAGTTTCGCGATAGGTATCGAGGGGGTGGCCTGAAACATAGAAACCCAACAGGGACTTTTCCTGCTGCAGCCTTTCCTGAGTCGGCCATTCATCGAACTCTTCAAAATCAAAGCGCTCCATCTCTTCCTGCTGGGCGCCCTCGAATAAAGAGGTCTGCCCAAATTGCTCCCGCTCCTTTTTCTTTTGAATAAATTCGAGGGCTTGGTCAAGATTCTCCATCAGAGTTGCCCGTGCATGACCAAGACTGTCGAAGGCTCCGCACTGAATAAGTGTCTCAATTACCTTGCGGTTGACTGACCGCAGATCTACCTTGCCGAGAAAATCCATGAAATTCTCGTAAATGCCCTCTGTCTTCCGGGCTCGGAGTATCTCCTCAACTGCCCCTTTGCCTACATTTTTGATTCCTACCAGGCCGTACACAACCCGTCCGTCGCTCACCGAGAAATTGTGGTCCGATAGGTTAATATCGGGCGGCAGGATTTCTATTCCCATAGCGGCGGTTTCTGTAATATAGATAGACAGTTTATCAGGATTGTTAATTTCGTTGGTGAGGTTGGCGGCCATAAACTCAGCCGGGTAATTTGCCTTCAGGTACGCGGTATGGTAGGCAATTACCGAATACGCTGCCGCATGACTTTTATTGAAACCGTACTGTGAAAAGGGTATTAACATCTCAAAGATATCCTCTGCATGCTGTTTACTATGACCCTTTTCAATGGCCCCGTTGATGAAGTCGACCTTCAACTTTTCCATCTCTTTAAGTTTCTTCTTTCCCATTGCCCGCCGCAGAATATCTGCTTTTCCAAGAGAGAAGCCACCGATAATTTGAGCTACCTGCATTACCTGTTCCTGGTAGACAATAACTCCGTAGGTTGGTCGTAGAATCTCTTCAAGACTCTTATCGGGATACTGAATTTCCTGCTGTCCGTTTTTGCTGGCCACAAACTGGGGAATATACTGCATAGGTCCCGGGCGGTACAGGGCGTTCAATGCAATTAAGTCCTCAATTGTCTCCGGCTTGGCCTGGCGTAGGATATTCTGCATGCCGCTGCTTTCAAACTGGAATATACTGGTGCTTTTTCCTTCTCCTAACAAGTCAAAAGTAGTTTTGTCAGTTTCAGGAACCTTCTCTATATCAAAGTCGATACCCCGCCTGCGGATAAGCTTTTCCGTATTTCTGATGAGAGTGAGGGTTTTCAGTCCTAAAAAGTCCATCTTTACCAGGCCGCACTCTTCAAGCTGATCCATAGTGTACTGGGTGGAAATTGCCCCGGTGCGAGGCTCAACGTACAGGGGCACATATTCGGTGAGCGGTTCACGGCCGATTACAACTCCGGCAGCATGGGTTGAGGCGTGACGTGAGAGACCTTCCAAGGTTCGGGCGGTCTGTATAAGCTCGGTGTAAGCACCTCCCTGCTCTTCCACTTCTTTGAGGCGTGGTTCGGCCTCGAGAGCTTTGTCGATGGTGATTCCCAGATCACCGGGTACCAGTTTGGCTATCCGGTTGGTTTCCACTAAAGGAATATCAAGCACTCGGGCGACATCCCGCAGTACCGCTTTTGCTTTTAAGGTTCCAAAGGTAATTATTTGACCTACCTTGTCCTTGCCGTATTTTTCGGTAACGTAGTCGATTACTTCTCCCCGGCGTTCAAAGCAGAAGTCGATATCGAAGTCTGGCATTGAAACCCTTTCCGGGTTGAGAAAGCGCTCGAACAGAAGATTGTATTTGAGTGGTTCTATATTGGTGATGCCGAGGGCATATGCGACTATCGAGCCGGCACCTGAACCGCGTCCCGGACCAACGGGTATATCTTTTTTACGTGCAAAATCGATAAAATCCCAGACTATCAAAAAGTATCCGGGGAAACCCATAGAGTTAATGATGCCGAGCTCATGCTCGGCCCTCAATCTTAGCTCCTCTGTTACCGCACCGTAGCGCTCTTTTAAGCCTTCGAGAGTAATATGGTGTAGATATTCCTCGAGAGTGTCAAATTCGGAGGGTATCTCATAATGGGGGAGGATTGGACCGGGTAGGGGGATTTCCAGGTCACACTTATCGGCCACGGCAACCGTATTATCGAGAGCCTTCGGTATATGGCTGAACAACCTGCGCATTTCTTCTTCGCTCTTCAAATAAAACTGATCCGAATCGAATTTGAGACGGTCGCTCTGATCTTTCTTTTTGTTGGTGCCGATACAGATGAGGATATCCTGGGCATTGGCGTCCTCACGCTTGATATAGTGGATGTCGTTGGTTGCAATCAGGGGTAATCCGGTTTCTTCGGACATACGGATAAGCTCCTGGTTTACCTCGTTTTGTTCTGGAATACCGTGATCCTGCAGTTCGAGATAGAAGTTGCCTTCCCCGAAGAGGCCCTGATAATAACGAGCTTTTTCAACTGCTGATTCGTAGTTTCCCTGCAGAATGAGCTGGGGTATTTCTCCGGCCAGACAGGCGCTTGCCCCTATGAGCCCTTCAGAGTAGCTTTCCAGAAGCTCGTTGTCAATTCGCGGCTTATAGTAAAAACCTTCGGTATAGGCCCGACTCGAGAGGCGCATCAGGTTTTTGTAGCCCTCTTTGTTACGGGCAATTACCAGCAAGTGGAAATACTTGTTCTTTTGTTCGGACCCCTTTTTATCGAACCGTGATCCGGGGGCAATGTAAAATTCGCAGCCAATTATCGGCTTTATGTCATAGGCTTTACAGGTTTTGTAGAACTTCAAAACACCAAACATGTTTCCATGGTCGGTTATCGCCAATTGCTGCATACCCAATTCGGCTGCAGTTTTTACCATTTTCTCAATGTTGGCGGCTCCGTCCAGTAGTGAGTAGTCGGTGTGGTTATGTAGATGGACAAAATTGGGCATGGAAAACTCCTTGTTCAAAATATACCGAAAGGTTGAGTTCCCTGTAAAGCCTTTTAGTCATTAATAGAATAACTCCGAGGTTGGTTCATGCAGGGCGCTGAGGTACCACTGTAACAACCTAAGAGCCCGTTGTTTTTGGAAAAGAGTCACTTCCCCCGGGAGATCCATCAAAGAGCTGCGGAATAGACTTCGGGCTTCAGCCCTCATTTTTTCACTCAGGGGTACTTTCTTGCCGCTAATGAGAGTTTCCAGTTCACGGTCGCGGAGTACTGACCTGCCAAGAAAGGTAAATGCAACCCGGAAATCGGTTATCTCTCCTTTTTCTACAGCCGTAAGCGCACTAAAGGTGAGAGAGGATTTTGGTTTTGTAAACGGATCGCCAATCCGCTGGTAAAACTGGAGGTTCCAATCGACGAAAGGAATTCGAATTCGGCTGATAAACTCTCCTGTCTCTAAGGCCGGTTCACCGGTTTTAGTAAATAAACGCGGAACTTGTACCCAGCGGCTACTGCCGGACTTACGCAGCTCTACCCGTGCATCTAAAATGGTCAACGGACCAAAGGTGTTGAGTCGGCGCGACTGATGCCCCAAATTACCGCCCAGAGTACCCATATTGCGAACTGCAGGATGAGCAATATTGTGGAGAGCATGGGTAAAAACTTTCGGTAAAACATGCTGCCCCACCTTTAATATTCGACTGATAGGGACACATGAACCTATTTCAAAGTAACGTTCTGTACGGCTTATGCGCTGGAGCTCCGGGATTCTACTAATGTGCAGTACCATATCCGGCAACTCAAACGGCCCGTCTCCCTTCTGCTCTCGGGCAATCGCGGTGGACCCGGCCAATACCAATGCCTCAGGATACTCCTGATAGGTACGTAGTAGTTCATTGATCGAAGTCGGCTGAAACACCTTACTATCGCTCATGGAGCCGCCTCCGCCGGTATTCGCCCGCCCGGATAACTCCGCGAGCCAAGTTATGAAAATTGGTGCAGGGGCAGTAGGTGCCTGAGAATGCTTCCAAAACTTCCTGCTGGTTGGGATCGAGGGTACTCTCTAATATTGATTGGGTTATAACAACCTTAGCCGAGAGACAGTAGGTGCAGGGATATGCCTGCTCATCATGAAAACCGGATATGATATCGTTATATTCAAGGGTGTCGATGATCCCTTCATAGGTTATTATCGACCTTCCCTGTACTGCAAAGCCCGGAAGCAGACAAGAGTAGACCAGCTCACCATCCAATAGAATTGCACAATTGCCGCACTGCCCGTCATAGCATGAGGGATGAAGGCTTTGAAGCTGCAGTTCTCTGCGAAGGAAGTCGACCAAGCGGGTTGAGGTTGAGATATCGGCTTCTACAGCCCTTCCATTCAGGGTCAAGCTGAGTTTCATGAAGGCTCCTCCAGATAACTCTGAATTGTTTCCGCGTTGAGGGGAATACGATCAAAATAAACACCCGTAGCTTGGCTCAAAGCAGTTACAAAGGCTGCCGGCACTAATGATTCGGAGATTTCATTTATTCCTCCGGGGAGACCCTTTGCACGATTTGCAAACACCACCGACACCGGTGGTAGCCGCAGGTTAGGTGTATCGTGTCCCTCAATCACGTAATCTTGATAGTACCGGGGATTTACCCTTTGTTCTCCCATAGCCCAGGCCAGCGCCTCGTAAATACCTCCCTCTGCAATCGATACTGCGTATTGGGTGTTATATACAAGTCCGCAATCGAAGGCGGCCCACACTCCGCGTACTTCCGGTACGAGGGTCAGCGGGTCCAGTTGTACTTCTACGACCACCGCACCCCAGGAAAGACTATGAAAAGGTACTCCCGTAAAACTGGAGGCGTCCCAGGTGCTACGTTTAGCGGAGAGAATGTTGCGCCGTACTTCGATCGGCAACGGCTTATTAAAACGCTGTTTGCGGATATAATTACAGCAGCGGTCAACTAAACTGGTATACACCGTAACCGGCATACCTAACATCATCGGCCCGGAGTCCGGTAAAGTGTCGGTATCGCCGGAGGCAATTTCCACTGATTCAGGTGAGATCCCCAAGATTTCCCCGGCTCGACGCTTCCAAATGGTTTTTATAGCTTCCGGTACGGTCATAGTTCCGCACTCAATAGTAAGCTGGTCCTTTTTATCAAGAGTGGCTTCAATACCCCAGTTCTTGTTAGTGCCGGGTTTATCGGTGAATCCATTACCAGTGAAGCCGGTGGCTATACCTATACCACGTAGAAACCGACGTGAAGCTTTGACGGAGTTACGACGCTTGCGGATCTGTTCGTAGGCTGAATGTTTACGGTAAAAGTCCGACTGTTCAACAACTGTATCTACGAGTTTTTCTAAGGGCATATTTGGAAGGTGCGCACCGGTTATGATGTGTTTTTCCTTGGTATGGTTCTTTTTCCAGTCACCGGGGTTGAGCTGCGAGAATTCTGCTAAACGGGAGAAATGGACTTCCGTTGCGAACAAACTCTGAGAGACACCCAGTCCTCGATAGATATTCATCGGCGGGGCGGATGTCTGAATTGCTTCTGCGGTAATTGATACATTCGGCACCTGGTAATAGCTGCCCGAAGTGATAACCGCCCTCTGCAGCAGCTCTTTTGTAAAAAGTGGATATGCTCCTACATCAAAGCGCATATGGGTATCATGGGCAATTATTTTACCGGCTTCATTCAGAATAGAAGTGCTTTTTACATGTACCGGCGCTTTGCGGGTGGTAAACTTTTCAGCTTCTTTGGGGGATAAGAGCAGACGGGCTGCCTTTCCGGTATTGTGACACACTAGAGAGGCCATTGCGGCTAGAATTGAGGGAAACACCACTTTTTCTCCGTATGCAGGGCTGGGATTGGTCTGCACAACTTTTATCTCGCTCTCATCAATACCAAGTACTTCTGCAATTGTAGAGCGCACATGAAACGGCCAGTGAGTTGGTGTATATACTGTAAAACGGCCATCCTGCAATTCGACATATGCCCCAATAGGGGCTCTACTTACATGGCTTTCAATTGTGGTGCGGTATTCAGCCTCTACAATTTGAGTTGTTTCTTCAAACTCCTTTGCAGGATTGCCCCTGGACAAACGAACAGTATCGACGGTTTGATCTTTAGAGGCTGGCTCAAAGGCAAGCAAAGAAAAATCAGTCTCATAAGAAATTTTTAACCGTCGCTCCGCTAAGTCAAGCGTTTCCGGATCCTCAGCCGCAATCAGCAGAATCGGCTCTCCCTCATAGGCGATATTTCCGTTACTCAGCAGGGGCATCTCTTCCTCTACCACCGCAACCCGGTTAATTCCTTCAATATCATTAGCCTCAAAGATGAGGATATCCTCCGGCAAGTCGGTACTTTCTATCGAAGAGACCCTCCCCCGTGGAATATCTGAACGAACAATCTTCAGATGCAACATTCCGCGGCTGGCAAACTCATCTATAAAGCGGCGGCTATTTTCCACTCTTGCTCCTTCGATAATATTGAGTTCCAATTGAAATGACCGCTTCAATTATGCGTTCTACTTCCACATCAGATAAGTCCGGATAGATAGGAACGCTAAAAGCGGTGCGATACACCCGCATGGAAACCGGAAAATCTTCAGGGGAAAAACTGTATCGCTTGGCATAGTAACTCATAATATGCAGGGGTATATAATGTACAGAAGTTCCGATACCCTTACTCTGTAGTAGTTCAATATACTTATCACGATCAATGGTAAGCTTTTCCGGACGAATTCTCAAGATGAATAAATGCCACGCGTGCTGTTCCGGGGCTGAAGGCAGCTGTAGAAAATCATATGCAGCCCAGGCTTCTAAATATCGTTTTGCAATACTGCGCCTTCTTTCTAAAAACTCATGGGCTCGCTTTAGCTGTACCCGACCAATGGCAGCTGCAACGTCCGGCAAATTGTACTTGTAACCGGCTGCTACCACGTCGTATTTCCAAGACGTACTGCTATCGGTATAGCGCTTCCATACTTCCCGGTCGATACCGTGCAAACGCATTACTTTGATGCGTTCGGCGATTTCGGAATTTGAGGTGGTAACCATACCACCTTCACCAGTGGTAATGGTTTTTGTTGCGTAGAAAGAAAACACCCCTACATCACCTATGCAGCCTAAAAATGAATCTCCATAACGTACCGGGAGGGCGTGGGCAGAATCTTCTACCAGAGCAATAGAGTTTTCTTGAGCAATCTTTTGCAGAGATTCCATATCGCTGGGATGGCCGCCCATATGTACCGGAAGCAAAGCCGCCACCTTGGAGTTAGCCGCGGCATCTGCGACCTGGCGGGGGTCGATGGTGAGACTTGCTTCATCGATATCAACGAACAAGGGATCGGCCTGGAGATAGCGAATAACCTCTGCGGTTGCGGTAAAGGTGTAGGGAGTGGTAATTACCTTATCCCCGGCCTTCACGCCAACCGCTTCAAGGGCCAGATGCAAGCCGGCGGTAGCGGAGTTTACCGCTAAGGCGTGGTGAGCTCCGGTCAGTTCGGCGAACTCCTGTTCGAAAGCCTGGGCTTGTCCTGCGGTTGTCAGCCAGCCGCTGCGCAGTACCTGCAGTACCGCCTGCTCTTCTTCCCGGCCTATGGAGGGGCGGGCAAAGGGGATAAACTTTGGTGCATTAGTAGATTGGTTCATTTTGAGCCTTTCGAATAGTGGGAAGGTAGCGTTGTAGCCTCTCTCTTAGGAGCAGCCGATTCCGATAGTCTCCGGCTGTATCAGGATGAAAAAAGCAAATTGAATGAAGCTCCTCTAACACTGAGTCAATAGTCTCTGTAAAACGGGGAATTCGTTCCAACCTGTTGATACCGGTATGTTCGGTACTCTCCAGCTGCTCTCCCTCGGACCATAGCCGTTCATTTACCTTTTCTCCAGGCCGCAACCCGATATAGCGGATCGGAATTTCAACTTCCGGGGTAAAGCCGTAAAAGCGAATCATCTGCTCGGCTAAATCCCGTATCAGCAGTGGTTCTCCCATATCCAGAATATATACATTGCCGCCTTCTACTACCCCGCCGGCTTTCAGCACAAGTGAAGAAGCCTCGGGAATTGTCATAAAGAATCGGGTTGCCTCGGGGTGGGTGATGGTAACCGGGCCGCCCTTAAGAATTTGCTTTGTAAACAGCGGGACGATACTCCCTCGAGATCCGAGCACATTGCCGAAGCGGACCACGATAAAATCTCCAGCTCCACCATTGTTTCCAAGTACTATCTCCTCGGCTAAGCTTTTTGAGGCTCCATAAATGCTGGTTGGGTTTACTGCCTTGTCGGTTGAAACCAAAACAAACCTCGGCACATTGTTTGCTCTGGCCGCCTCAACCACATTCTTTGTACCGAACACATTATTTTTTATTGCATCTATCGGATTTTCTTCCAGCAGGGGCACATGCTTATATGCGGCACAATGAAAAATTACATCCGCCTTAAGCCGTCGTATGATGAAGTTCATATAATGGGCATCCTGCATCTCACCGATGATCGGGACGATGGTTGCCTTTTCACCCACCCCCTCTTCCTGCAGAATCCGAAGCTCTTTTTCGATCTCATACACACTGTTTTCGCCATGATCGAAAAGATATAGACGTTCGGCCCCACCGGATAAGAGCTGTCGAGCCAATTCACTGCCAATGCTGCCGCCGGCCCCGGTTATCAGAACCCGACGTCCACGCAGATAATCGAGGCTCTCCTTCAGGCAAATTGAAATCTGGTTGCGGCCTAATAGATCCTGAGCGGTAATTTCGCGGGTTTGGATAAGGTGCGCATCTCCGTCAATGATTTGTGAGAGCTTAGGAAGAATACGAATACGATTCAGCTTGGTATTTTGAAGAATGGTGTAAATACGGCGAAGCTGTTCGCTGCCGGCAGCTGGAATTGCGATTAATGCCTCATCTGCCGGTGTATGGGCTAAAATCGATTGTATTGATGAAATCGGCCCGTATACGGGAATCCCATTAATAGTTGTGCCGATTTTCTCCGGATCGTCATCAATAAAGGCAACCACCTTGCCTAGAATACCCTTTGACTTAATCTCTTCGGCAATTTCGTGGCCTGCAAAACCGGCCCCGATAATGTAAATATTACTTTGCTTTTCTTGGATCATCTTTACTCTTCTTTTCTAGAAATTCAAACCCAAAATCAATTAAAAACGACTGTTCGTACAATGAAAGTTTAACTTTCGCCCGCTTCTTGCGTTTGTTTACCTTCACTATGAGCCCCTCAAGCCCCTTCATCGGACCGTCAAGCACAACTATCCGGTTATTTTCATCAAAAGAGACGGTAGATTTGTCTACAATCTCTCCATAACTCAGAAAGTGCAGAAGCAAGCCTTTGTCATCTCCGGTCAGGGGTTCAATATTCTGGTTACTCTTCAAAAATCGAATAAAACCGGAGGTACGCTTAAGTGTCCAGTATACCTCTGTGGGTAACTCTTCCGCTTCATAGAACAGATAGCCTGGAAATATCGGAGCCAGCTCCTCTTTTGTCTTACCCCGCCTTCGTACGGTTAGTTTTCTGCGGGGCCATAAAAAGCGACCCTCCTCAAACCATTCAGGGCAGTCGACCCGAAGTGCATTTCGGGCTAATGTTAAGTATTTGGGTTCTTCCCGGGTCAATACCTGTATGACAAAATACTTCATAAGGCGAGTACCAGTTTTTTCTGTGTCACTTTTGCGGTTAAATTATTCACAATTATGAATAGAAAATACCATGGAAATGGGTACACTGCAACCACTTCAGCGGTTCTTCATTAGTTAGATTCTCTTTCCGGCTTGTACAAGCCATTTACAAACTTGGGGTTTGTTCCGATATTGTAATTAATACATCGTTGGGGGGACTTTTATGAAAAAAACGGTCTTAAGTCTTTTGTTCTTGGGAATACTCCTGTCATCAGCTTATGCTGAAACAGTTATGCTTTTTTCGGAAGAACCTACAGGAATCGGAAACGAACGTGATTCTATAATATATATTGAGGACGGGATCATGGACGTGTTTTTCAGCGCCGGCCATATCATTTTCAACGGCGGGTACCAGCAGTTTGAGCCGGAAAGTGCAGCCGCTCAGAGTACATTCGGCGATACACCATCTTTTCGTATAGCCAAGTCGGGGGGTGCAGATTATATGCTCCAGGTTCAGCTGGAGTTTACCCAGGATGACCAGGATTCCCTTCCGGTGAAAGCCCTCTATAGTTTTTACCACCTCAATTCTGAAGAAAAATTGGCCGGTGGCGAAGTTCTGCTTACTGAAGCCGGAGAGCGGGAGGAGATGGAAGAGGAAGTTTTGATCCGCCGTATGGGAAGACATGTCGGCACCAGGGCAATGGAGGGAATGTAGTCTGTTCCGGCAGAAAATTCTCAATAAGTCGTGCACAAACCCCGAGAATGAGATATGGGAGTGTAATATGACAGATAAACACCGTTTTTATCAAAAAGCGACGCTATTTACATATGCTGTGGCCCTCTTTTTGCTTACTAGTATTTCGGGAGGAACCCTATGGGCTCAAGATTCATATTGGGAAGGAAATGTAACCACCGCCCCTTATGGTTTGTTACCTCATAGCGGCATGTACGCCGCCTCTAATGCGTTCCCGCTGGATACGAAGGTATCCATTACACACCCCTCTGATGCGACTACAATTGAGGTGCGTATTGTTGCGCGTTTAGACCGGGGGCGTGTGTTTATGCAGGTTTCCCGGGATGCCGCCCAGAAATTGGGAATCAGGGAAGATGAAATCATCACCGTACAAGTTACTCCGGTAGAAAGAGAAGACGATCTAATAGAATCCTCCCTTGGCCAAGAGAAGCCCTTTTCAGCTGATCCTGATCTAAACCCTTCAGAGGCAGTCCAAGATGAGAGCCTCGCATTAGTGCAGGAATATTTGGCTGAACAGCCGGAGCCAGAACCGGAGCCAGAACCGGAAGAGAGAGTGGCTGTTGTTCAAGAACCCGAGCCGCCGGAGGAAACGGAACAGCAGGACCAGGATACAGTGAGCATGGCTGAAGAAGAGACTGAAGCGGCACCGGTAGAGGAAGAAGTGATTGAAGAAATTACCCAGGAACCACAGGCGGACACTCTTCCGGTAAGAGTTCAGCCCAGGTCTAAGCTGACTGTAGTGCTGCCTGAACCCAGCCGTGTACCCGATGAGACAGTATCTCCATCTGAGACCACAGGTCCGCGTACCGCAGAGCTTGAACCGCTGTTTATGCAACAGAAAGATAAAAGGTATACTCCTAATGCTCCTGAATTGCCGCAGGACACAGCTGTTGCAGAAGGACCTTCCTCTTCGCTGGAAGCTGTTTCACCATTATCCACGAAATACACCTCGGAGTTTGAGGTAAGTCATTCTCCGGAGCCACCACCCGCGCTGCTCCCTTCCACAGATCTCGCATCAGCTGAAGTTGAAGCTGAACCTGAAGAAGAGGGAGAAGGTGAGCCTCCTCACAGCCCTCTCTTACCTGTAGCCGAGGAGAGTGAGCTTGCTGAGAGAAGTGTAGAGCCAGAGCCCGAGGAGGAAATTAAGGAATTACCCGAAGATGCCGAGCTGGTTCTGGTTCCTGCTGAAGAGCGACCGCCAGAGGGGCCGGTAACAGAACCTAAGGAGCAAGTACAGCAGGAAACAGAGACTGCTGAAACTGAAAAGCGTGTCACATCGGCAGCTGAGGAAGTCTCCACGGGTGATATCGCAGCGGGTGACATTGCAGTAAAGCGCAGCATTGATAAGGATAGTTATTACCTGCAGGTAGCGGCTTACTCCAAACTCGATTTGGCACAATCTCGCGGACAAGAGTTGTCCCTTAGATATCCGGTTACCCTCTATATGGAAGAGAGAGCCTCTGCAGCACCGTATAAATTGATGATCGGTCCGCTGAATGAGGATGAGAGCGGCACCCTGCTGTATACTTTTACCTCACGTGGTTTTCGCGACGCGTTTATTCGAAAGGGTAATTAAGACTATGCCTGAAAGTGAGTATAATGAAGCTCGGAGTGAGATAGAACGCCTCTCCGAGCTTTTGCATCGTTATCAACGTGAATATTATGTTGAAGGTCGACCAAGTGTTTCTGACCTTGAATACGACCGGCTCTTTGATCGTTTGGCAGAGCTCGAGTCGAAGTATCCTGAGCTAAAACAGCCCGACTCACCCACCCAACGAGTCGGAACGGAACCCACAGAAACATTTCCCGAAGTTGAACATACAGTTCCAGTCTTGAGTCTTGATAAAGCCTACAGTTCCAATGAAATAGCCGATTGGATTCAACGTACCACCAAGCGCAGCGGACAGGCCCTTAGCTTTGTGGTTGAAGAGAAAATTGACGGGGTAGCCATTGTGCTCTATTACGAGGCCGGCCGTTTGATACGGGCTGTAACCCGCGGAAACGGTTTTGTGGGAAATGATATCACTGCGAATGTCAAAACCATCCGAACGGTGCCTCTACGTTTACCGGAGGCGATAGATGTTGCTGTACGGGGAGAGATCTACTTGCCGAAGGACCGTTTTGAAGAGATAAACCGGAAAATGGAAACTCCCTATGCGAACCCACGGAATTTGGCAGCCGGGAGCCTCCGCCGCATAAAGAGCAGTGAAGTGGCCCGTATTCCTTTGAATATGTTTGCTTATGAGGGAGCCTTTCCACAACAAGAGTTAAGTCATATCGAGGTTCTGGAAAAGCTGACCGTACTCCAGTTCCGTGTGAGCAACCGTATTGGAGTGTTTTCAAATCGTCTTGATACTGAAGATCTGGAAGCCCGATATCCGGAGTGGAGTTTTGGAAAATTCGAAGAGCTTCCGGAGTATATTGAACAGGCAGCCTCTGAACGGGATGCGCTGGAATATGAAATCGACGGTCTGGTGGTAAAAGTAAATGAGTTGCAGGTTCGTGAGGAATTGGGATATACCGGTCATCATCCGCGCTGGGCTATCGCTTATAAGTTTGAATCTCCCCAGGGAACCACTACCATAAAGACAATTGAAGTGCAGGTGGGAAGAACCGGTCGGATTACTCCTGTTGCCCGGGTTGAACCGGTGCAGATCGGCGGGTCGACGATTAGCAATGTAACCCTGCACAATCAGGCCTATATCGAGATGCTTGAGATTGCAGAGGGTGATCAGGTGACCGTTTCTCGCCGCGGGGATGTAATTCCGGCGGTGGAAAAGGTTGTTCAGAAGAATGAAGTGGGCAATCCGGTGTGGCACATACCCGAGAAATGTCCCTCCTGTGGTTCCAGGCTGGAAGTGTACGGGGCTCACCATTTCTGCAGAAACAATCAATGCCCCGATCAGGTACGGGGGCGGCTCCACTTTTTTATTGGCCGGAATCAGATGGATATCGAGAATCTTGGTCCCGAGACTGCTGAACTGTTGATTGAAGAGGGCTTTGTGCAAGACCTTCCAGATCTGTACCGCTTCGACTTTGAGCGCTTGAAGGGTTATCCGGGCTTTGGTGAGAAGAAAATCGCCGCGATTAAGGCCGGACTTGAGAAAAGCATGTCTCAACCCTTCCGTGTGGTGTTGCCCTCATTAGGTATTCCCGAAGTGGGCCCAAATGTAACCGAGCTTTTAATCCGGGCAGGCTATACTTCTATAGATAAGATAATAAGAACCGCAGAACAAGGTGAGTCTGAGAAACTGGTGGATATTAAGGGTATCGGCGAAAAAACGGCCGCCACGATAATCGAGGAGTTCTCCCGACCTGAAGTCAAACAACGAATTGAGGAATTAAAGAAGGTGGGATTACAATTTGAGACTACTGCTGCAGACAAAACTATTGAGGGTGAGGACTCAATACCCCCTCTGTTTGAAGGTGAAAACTGGTGTGTGACAGGCAGTTTTGAGCGTTTTAATCCCAGGTCAAAAGCCATGGAATATGTCAAAGCCGGCGGTGGGCGAACCAGCAGCCAAGTCAGCGGCAGCACAACCCATCTTCTGGCCGGAAGCGGCGGTGGAAGCAAACTGCAGAAAGCACAGCAGCTGGGGGTAGAAATTGTAAGCGAAGAGGAGTTCGTGGAGCGACTAAAGGACGAGGGAATACAGATAGCATGAATGAACAGTCGATGATTACCGCGCTGCAGTGTTCAGGCTATGGAATAATTCCTCCTCAGCAGTTTCATAGTGACTTAGAGAGTGAGTTTTTAGAGTTATGGGAGCGGGTGCGCAGCTATACAATGATAAGCCCGGAACGGGCCTACGCAATTTATTCAGCTATACACTACTTGGTAAAAGCAGATATTCCGGGAGCCCTTGTGGAATGCGGTGTCTGGAAAGGCGGGGCGACCATGCTAATGGCATTGACACTCTTAGAACTGGATGCTGCCGATCGTGAACTCTACCTGTTCGATACTTTCCAAGGAATGACTCCCCCGACCGAAAAAGATACGGTTGCCTGGTCCGGTCAGCCGGTCCAGGAGAAATGGGCTGAAGATCAGCGGGGTGAAAAAAATAATTTCGGCTGGTGGGCTGTATCCCGTCAAGAGGTGGTGAAGAATCTGAGCTCCACCGGATATCCCAAAGAATTGATCCTTGCTGTTGAGGGAGATGTAGCCACTACTATTCCTGCCCAGAGTCCCGAAGGGATTGCCCTATTACGCTTGGATACAGACTGGTATGAATCTACGCTGCACGAGCTGCAGCATCTGTATCCGCGTCTCCAGCGGGGCGGAGTTTTACTGCTGGACGATTACGGGCACTTTACCGGAGCACGCAGGGCTGTGGATGAGTATTTTGAGGGCACTCCGATTTTTCTGCACCGTGATGACTATACCGGCCGCTCCATGGTCAAAGGACGATAGCCACAGCTATTATCGGTTTGCTAATACCTGTCGTTGCGTAGTGGCCGGATATAACTTTGTGGCGCGACATTTTTCCCACCCACTAGACTTACAATCACTCTCTCAATTACCGATTTGTATTGGGGATAACGCAGCCGCAAGTGCTGTACATATGCGAGCTCCTGCTTAATCCTCTCACGCTTCATTTTTCCCAGTCGGTCTAAAACTATATTCCGATCGGACTCATCCATATACAGCATGCAGATAGCTAAGTTGCGGTCTGTAATTCGCATCAGCCGGTTTTGTGCTTCCGCAGCAGAAAGGGATTTTAAGATTTTTATGAGTTGTTTATCCGGGGATTCTTTCATCATTTACCGAATATAATAAAAAGTTATTCCACTTGTATAGTAGCTAAGTAACTCCTCTTCCGAAATGCCTCCTGCAAATAGATTCAGATGCATTGAACTTCGGGGTATGAGCCAGCTGAATTCTATCCCATACCCAAAATGGTGTAACTCAGTACTGGTTTTTGCAGTAAGGGCAACGGCCTTATCCTCGATTTGGAGAAACGCTCCGCCATGCAGTCGGCCCATCCATCTTTCGCCGCTGTTTTCATTTACCTGAAATTCAACTGAAGGACTTAAGGAGACCCCCATGAACCTGTCAATGCTCGGGTGCAGAGTAAACTCGAAAATAGGTCTCGAGCCTACTGCTGTTTCACAAGGAAGCAAAGCTGCAGGCGCATCAGAAATTTCCCTGTCCGGGAGGTAGTTTCCGAAGAGCTCGAAGGCACCTGAAAATCTGGCTCTGTTCCCGGTTTTGAAGACCCCGCGTTTCAGCTGTGCGGATCCGCTCCACATGGTTGTTCTGTTTTTTTCAATCAGCAAGCCTGTAGAAGTCTGAAATTCCAATGAATAGGGCAATCCGGCAACCACACTCAACTGGGCTGGAAATATAACGGGAGAAGCTTCTATTCTACCACCACCACCGAAGGAAAATGAACTCTGCACTATTTCGGGGCTTACAGTACGGGCGCGGGGAACGCCGATTGCTGCGATAGTTGCCGGGAGACTGGTAGTGAAGAGAGAGATAGGTTCCTCTTGGATTACCCTAACTCTTTGCTCATATACAGTTGGTTCCATATTCTCGTGAGCCTTGCCTTGAACGATTATTCGGTAGGTTCCGGGGGGCAGGCGATATCTCTTTTCAAAGGAAGGCGAGTTCGGCAGCTCGATTAACTCGGTACTAAAGAGTTTATCCTCACTGGTGCGAATAGTAATTTTGATACTTCCCGGTGCACTGACCGATCCTTTGATCACTAATTCCCGCTGCGGTAATGGTGGAACAATTTGTATCTTCTTTGGAAAGACGGATAGATCCTCCACGGCAAAGGGCCGTGGCTCCAGTTTAATCTTTGGCTGCACCCTTTCGGCTTGTTTTACTTGCACCTCCGCTGCTGTAGACTCATACCCGAAGCGGCTGACCCGCAGGGTATAGGTACCCACGGGAAGTTCTATTGGAAAGTTTTGAATGTGCACATTGTTAATTGTTACCACAGCATCTTGCGGGCTGATTACCGGAGCAACCATGCCGGTCTGCGGTTCTAGAAAAACCTGGACAGCCGCAATATTATCGTTTTGGATGTCCAGATAGAAATTGGTTGAATGGTAACGCTGTCGGGTGATGCGAATGTGATATGAACCGTCTGGGAGTGGGTGAAGAAGGGGGGTGGAGCCAATGGCTTTTCCATTAATAAATAACCTTGCCCCGGCAGGATTTGTAATGAAAAGGACTTTACCCCGTTCTGCAGAAATGTCCAGCTGAGGCAATTCTTCTGTTCGGGAATATATTCGAAGTTGTGGAGTATCATCAGAGGGTAGTGATGTAGCACAGCTTAGAATTCCTACTACTAATCCTGTTAATAAAAGGAGGGAAAATAAAGCCTGTAAAGAAAGACGAATGAATCTCATTGCCTGCCTTAACTCTTTAAACTAAAAAGCGGCACAACAGGTAACCTGTGGCCGCTTTTGAAAAAAGTATACCGAATCAATTGAGAATTGTACATGTACCATATGAGGTGTACTTTGATAACACCTTATAAGACTTATCTCTTTTCTCTTGCCTCGTTAACCTTCATCGCTCTTCCCATAAAATCAGTGCCGTTTAATGCGTCAATCGCACTGTTGGCTTCTCCATCATCGGGCATATCCACAAATGCGAAACCCTTTGACCGTTGGGTCATACGATCAATAATAACCCGGACGGAAGAAACGGTGCCATACTCCTGAAATAAGTTTTTCAGGTCATCCTCTGTTACGGAATAATTGAGATTTCCGACGTAAATGTTCATACAAAATGCTCCTAAGAAATAAAAAGTACAAAGAGATGAATTGATAGATAAAAGGTTACCCATGTTGTAGATACTATCTCAACATATCTTTTGATCGATATTACGGCATTTTAGTTCAAAATGCAATCTTTTTTTTTACAACTATGCCGACAACTATGCCGGCTGCCTTAGATACCAATGGATGCCTTCGTTTTTTGTTTCAACCAGTCCGCGTTTTTCCGCATCAAAAACAAGCTTTTTGAATTTGCTGTACCCGTAACGCTTTATGGAAACTTTTTTCTCCTGCAGGTGCTGGCTTGATTTGGCGAAGGATGTCCAATTACTTCCATTCAAAGAGTTAAGCAGGTACTTAAAAATTTCAGGGAGCTGTTCAGTACTTGTGGTACGGCTGCGGGCGGCGATGGTCAGCAGGTTGCTGTTCTCCGTGCTGTATTCCACATTTGTATGTTCGATTGCGTCTACAAGAAAAGCCTTCCAGGACTTGTAGCCGATCTTGCTTTCGCTGAAATCCTCGTTGAGCAGTTTCATCTTTACTTTAACCGAGCCGGGGCTTGGCTTTTTCTTCTGTTTCAACATTAAATTAACCGCTTCAGCAAAGAGCTGAAAAGCCGCTTCCTTAGAGATAGTTTCCGTGGACTCCTCTTCCTGGTCCTCCTCGTAATCCTTGGTCATGATAGTGCGGTAATCGAAGTACTTATCCGCCTGAGCGAGGAGATCTTCCGAGGCATTTGAGGCGTCACAGATGATCCACACCTCTTTCCCATGTTTTTTGAGAGTAGTCAGCAGGGGGCGGAAATCGGCATCGCCGGTGATCAGAATGAAGCGCTGCAGATGGGGATACAGAAAGATCATCTCGGTGGCATGGGTGATCAAGGCCATATCGGCGCTGTTTTTTCTTGATTTCGGAATATGAATAAGCTCAAAATTGTAGTCTGACAGATTACTGGGAAGTTTTTTTAGATGCGGGCGGGTCCAGTCGCCGAAACAGCTGGCTGAGGATACCTTGTTCTCCTCTTCCAGAAAATCAAACAGGTTGGCAATAAATTTATGGTCATTCTTGGGAGTGACATTCTCTATGTCCCAGAGAATTGTTGCATTGTCCATGTTCTCTCCTTTCTTCAAATATATCTCAAAATTCAGCTAAACGCTATGGGATCAGCTTGGTTTCAATTATCTCGCCAGTTCTCCAGCATTGCACGTACCGAGCGACGCATTTCCTGCATAAAGGAAGAACTGAACTTGCGCAGGTATATATGCTGGCCGTGATTCTCGGCACCCTCTAAAAAATGTGGACTCGGTGGTAGATTCGCATCATACAGTGTCTTTGCTTCTTCCGGTTGTAGATGCCTGTAGCTGTCCTTTGAGATAATCAGGTCTCTGGAAAGACGGGGAGTAAGGGGGCGTTTTTTCTGCTGTTCTGAGGGGTAACCCAGACAGAGCATAGTAATCGGTACTGCATACTTGGGAAGTTTCAGTAGATCCCGGTGGATCTCATAATTTTCCATAATGTCGCCGATATAACAGGTACCGATTCCCAGGGACTCTGCCGCCAGAACGGCAGTGTGGGCTGCAATCAGGGCATCGCAACCGGCCAGCAAAAGATCCGCCTCCTGGGGTTTTGCCGAAGGGGCAAGCTTGGAGTTAATCAGCGAATCGACACCGGAGTAGTAAAAAAAGTCGTATATGCGCTGTGAATCGGCCAAAAAAATCAATACCCAGGGAGCGTCGGCAATAAAAGGCTGATGATCACAGGTTTCGGCCAGTTTTGCCTTCAATGCTGCCGATTCTACCTCGATGACCGAATAGAGCATTTGGTTGCCGGCAGTCGGGGCGCGCAGCATCGCTTCGATTATACGCTGTTTCTCGGTATCCGGGATTGGATTCGGAAGATAACTTCTTATCGATTTTCTCTGCAGAATGGTATCAATGCACTCGCTCATTTTCTTCCAGGCCCTCTCTATTTCTCTATTTCTCTATTTCTCTATTTCTCTATTTCTATTTATAGATTTTTTTTATTCTACCCACCACACCCGAGGATAGTCGCACCTTTATACCATGGGGATGGTATGCCGACTTTGTGAGAATCCGATCGACTACCCCGTCTGTGAGATGTCCCGTTCCCTGGTCCTGCTTTTTCACTACATCGACTTGCTGGCCAGCTTTTACATTCTCTCTATAACGTCCGTCCATCCGTCAACCTCCCGCCCGCTTGGCTGAAAAGCCGGCATTTGCAAGAATTGATACAATCGTTTCCACTTTATCTCCTTGAATAATAATGGATCCGGATTTGACACTTCCTCCGGTCCCGCACTGCTGTTTCAGTTTCGTTGCCCATGCCTGTAGTTCCTCTTCTGAAACAGGCATACCGTGGACTACCGAAACTGTTTTACCGCCTCGGCCCTTGCTCTCCCGCTGTACTCTAATTATTCCGTCGTTTTTTATGCCGGGTGGAGTTTTCGCATCTCCTCGGCTGCTTCTTTTCTTGCCTTTTTTCTGCTTTCGCAGATCTCCTTCATCGGTAGAGTATACAAACTCGTCATCCATAGTGCTTCCACCTTGTACCGAAAATTGACTGAACGACAGCATAGCACAGACTTCCGACTGCCGAAAAGCCTAAGTGTGCTTCTTCAACAACAAAAAGTGACTAAAAACAGCATTGCTAAGGGCAGCAGCTTAATAGTACAATTTGTGCAGTATAAGTGAAGGGAGGTTCACATGCCCTATTTTCGTAAAATTGTGGGTGAAAGACTGTATCTCTCACCGGTAAGCGGCGAGGAAGCGGAGAAATATACCCGCTGGATGAACGACCTTGAAACGACTCTGAATCTTACAACCGCCCCCCAGATTATCTCACTTGAAAAAGAGAAACAGATGCTGGAATTGTTCCAGAAAGAGGGCTATAATTTCGCGGTCGTGCAAAAGGAAAACGATGAACTGACCGGTAATTGCGGATTGATGAATGTGGACCTTGTGCAAAGGACCGCCGAATTAGGTCTGTTTATTGGAGAGAAAAAGCATCGCGGTAAAGGATACGGCACTGAAACTGTACAGCTTCTGCTGGATTATGCCTTTAATCTTCTTAACCTGCACAGCGTTTATCTGCGGGTCCGTTCGTTTAATGAAGCGGCTTTGCGCTGTTACCCAAAACTAGGTTTTAAGGAAATTGGTCGCCGGCGCGAATGTGTACTGGTGGGTGGTTCTTACTATGATGAAATCTATATGGACATACTCGATCGAGAATTCGTCGGCAGTATCGCAGTAGAGAGAATGAGTTAAGCGAATTTACCGCTTATAAGCCCATCTTTTTTTTCAAGGTGCTTGATTAAAGTGGAGAGTTATAGTATATTAAACGAAGTATATCGGATGCGGTATTGTTCTTTAATTTTCGATAGGGTTTCTTCGGGTTGATGATAGCTGATTCTTTTCTGTCTCTTCTCCCATCAAAAAGTAATTTCCTACTGAACGATTAAGATCTATTTCTTCCATATACATAAATATTTTTAAGACCCTGTGCAAATATCAGGGTAGAAGGATGCTACACTATGGCTAAGAAAATTTATGTAGGAAACATGAATTACAACACTACTGAGCAGGAACTTGAAAACCTGTTTGGTCAGTATGGTACTGTTGCAAGTGCCAACATTATCATCGATCGCTACACCGACCGTTCCAAGGGTTTCGGCTTTGTAGAAATGGAAGATGAACAAGCTGCTGACGCAGCAATTTCCGCGCTGGACAACTCTGAGTTCGGCGGACGTAACCTGAAAGTAAACGTGGCCAAAGAGCGCCGCCCACGCTTCTAAGCGAAAACTATATAAAGTTACTAAATGCCGGTTGGATACCCTCCTTCCGGCTTTTTTTTGGCAATCTTTCAACCACTACCTTCATCTTCCTAGGGCGGAGTGTCGATAATATACTTAAGATGAACATTTCCTTTCATACTAAAGTCATATCTTTCCCTATCCTCTGTGCACTTTTGTTCTTCAGCCTAGCAATATCCCTGCCGGCGCAGACCACAAAGCAGCCAGAGGAGCCTGTTGACCAGCTTGATGAACGTGCCGAGCCGCTCCCCGCCGGGTTTAACCGCATCCAGCTGGGAATGGACCTTGCCTCGGTGCAACAGGCCCTGGAGGCGGACGGGAACTTCAGGTACCGCGGCGAGCCGGATGTCAGCATGCTGCGCTCACGCAGCGACTCGCTTATACAAACCGACGGGGTCGACTTTATTCAGCAGGCCTCCTTTCAGTTTGTCGATAACGCCCTGTTCACCATTACCCTTATTCTAAACCCCAACCGATTAGGGTACTACACCATGTACAGCACCCTGCAGGAGCGCTATGGCGAGCCGGACCGCCTCTCTCCCGATAAGGCGGTGTGGGAAAACGAACAGGTTCAGATGGCCCTGGAGCGGCCGCTGCGCATTAAATATATCTCCATGCCTACCCTGCAGGAACTCCGACGCAGCAGCAGCCGTGAAAAATCCCTCGAAAAGCTCACCCGCGAGCGATTTCTGGAGCAATTTTGATGCGTATATTTGTTATAATGATGCTCTTAATGACATTTGGCTGCAGTGCCGAAGAGGACCTTCCGGCGAATAAGTTACAGGTGGGCGAGGATACGTATACTGTAGAAGTTGCCCGCAGCAATGAAGAACGTCAACGCGGGCTTATGCACCGGGAGTCCATCGGCGAGTATGAGGGAATGCTGTTTGTCTTTGAACGGGACCAACATCTGAGTTTTTGGATGAAAAATACCTATGTTCCCCTCTCCATTGCGTATATTTCAAAGAGCGGGGTAATAAAGAGTATTCATCATATGGAACCTGAATCGCTGCGGCCGGTAAAATCGGACTACGCGGTTCGCTTTGCCCTTGAGTTGCCGCGGGGGGCTTTCCAGCGTTCGGGAGTTGAAGTTGGTGATACTATCGAAGGGCTGGACCGCTTTATCGAATAGCGGTTTTCCGGTACACTGTAGGAAAAGGAGCGTCTTATTCCGGATGAACGACCTTTCTTACACGCCTATTTTGATCTTGTAGAACACATCACCCGTATGGAGTTGCGCAATACCAGCAAGCAGGTCCTCCTCAACTACATAAATGAATCGCCCCAGCCCAAGCTTATCCTGCGCGCCCGCGAGGCGATCCGCCGATATATTCAGGAGGAGCTGCCAAGTCTTGAAGAAATCCAGGCCAAAGCCCAAGCGGGGGAGGAACTGAACGAGTATGATCATAAATTGTTAAAAATGGAGTATGAGGCCCGTCGCTTTGAAGAGCGCTATCACCACCGACCTAAGTAGTGCCGTAAGAGTTTATCGGGCCGGGAGTGTTGCCCGCTCGGTTTTAAACTCACTGGTAAAGTGAAACTCAATGTCCGGATTATCTTCGATCACGGTACGCAGCATCCACTGGGTTTCGGCAAAGTAAACCGGCTTCTGTTCGAGGTCATAGGCAATTTTCGATTCCTTAAAACGGAGAAACTCCTTAAGCTTTTTCGGGTCCTCCGAGGTAATCCAGCAGGCCTGGGCAAAACTCAACGGTTCAAAGCGGCAGGATGCCCCGTATTCGTACTCGAGTCGGTAGTTAATTACGTCGAACTGCAGGTCACCCACCGTACCAACGATCTTACGTCGCCCCTTGTCCTGAATAAAGAGCTGGGCGATACCCTCTTCACTGAGCTGTGCAATTCCCTTGTCCAGCTGTTTGGAGCGCATGGGGTCGGTATTGATAAGCTCTTTAAAGATCTCGGGAGAGAAGTGGGGGACCCCTCGAAAGGTAAACTCTTCGCCTTCGGTGAGGGTGTCTCCGATTTTCAGGTCTCCCCGGTCATATAAACCCACTACATCTCCCGGATAGGCCTCATCTACCACACTTTTCCGTTGGGCCATAAAGTTATAGGGCGAGGTAAAGCGCAGGTTTTTGCCGAGGCGGACATGACGAAAGGGGCGGTCCTTCATAAAGGTTCCCGAACAGACCCGTAGGAAGGCGATTCGGTCGCGATGGCGCGGGTCGAGGTTGGCATGAATCTTAAAGATAAAACCACTAAACTTCTCCTCCTGGGGTTCGACAAAGCGGGTATCCGTCTCCCGTTTGACCGGAGAAGGGGCAATCTCCAGGAAGGTCTCCAGCAGCTCGCGTACACCGAAGTTGTTGAGGGCGCTGCCGAAAAACACCGGCGCTAGCGTTCCTTGGCTGTACTCTTCCTGCGAGAATTGGTCGTAGACCCCTTCGATCAGGTCGACATCCTCCCGCAGCTGCTTGGCACTGCTGCCAAGCTTCTCATCCAGCACCTTCGACTGCAGATCGTCTACCAGCAGACGATCCGCCTCAACCTGTGTTTTTCCCGATTGGAACAGGTACACGTTTTTTTCGTGCAGATTATAGACGCCTTTGAAGTTCATTCCCATATCAATCGGCCATGTGAGGGGGCGGACTCGAATGTCGAGTTTCTCCTCCAGTTCATCCATCAGCTCCATGGGGGGCTTTCCTTCGCGGTCGAGTTTGTTGACAAAAATGATCACCGGAGTATTACGCATACGGCAGACATTCATCAGCTTTTCCGTCTGTTCCTCAACTCCCTTGGCACAGTCGACTACCAGAATTACGCTGTCCACAGCGGTCAGGGTACGGTAGGTGTCCTCGGCAAAGTCTTTATGCCCTGGGGTATCCAGAATATTGATCAGTTTCCCCTTGTATTCAAAGGTCATCACCGAGGTGGCTACGGAAATACCGCGCTGCTTCTCGATCTGCATAAAGTCGGAGGTAGCGCTGCGTTTAATTTTATTGTTTTTTACCGCTCCGGCGGTACGTATTCCACCTCCAAAGAGCAGCAGCTTTTCGGTGAGGGTAGTTTTACCCGCATCCGGGTGGCTGATGATAGCGAAGGTTTTTCGTTTCTCTATTTCGGTCTGTAATTTTTCTGTGTGTAAGTTCATTCAAATTTCTCTTTATAAAAGGTAATTAAACGTATTAGGCTCTATTCCCTGTTGCCGCTGTCTTCCGTACCGGGAAACAGCTCCAGGTTAGGTTCTTCTTTTGTTGAATCCGGTTCATTGACCAGTATTTCAATCTTGCGTTCTATCTTCGAAAGGTCTTTTTCAAGGCTTTTGGCAAGCTTAATGCCCTCTTCAAACATCTCGACGGCATCGTCAAGAGGTACCTTTCCGGCCTTCATCTGTTCATTCAGCTCTTCGAGCTTTTCGAGCCGCTCCTCAAACTTTTTCACGGCGTCTCCTCCTCAATGCGGGTGTATCTGTTCTCTACGGTAGCGTCCAGTCGACCGTCGTGGAGACGAATATCAATCGGATCTCCGGTGTTACTTTGCTTCACACTTCCTATCAGCACGCCGTTGCGGCGGTCAGTGACTACTGCGTAGCCCTTCCGTAAAATAGCTAAGGGCGAGTTGCCCTCGATGGAAGACCTCAGCATATCAACTCGATGCCGGGAGCTGGTCAGCATATCCTGTAGGTTTCTGACCGCCTCCTCCTTGGCATCATCGAGACGCAGCTGGTAGGGTTGCAGTACCTGCCGAAAGCGCTCCTCCAGATTTTCCGGTGTAAACTGTCGAATCAGGAGCCCGGCGTTTTCCACCCGGTTCTGAATTCGGGTGCTCATTTCTTCCTTTAAGCGATAAACTCTATCGGAAAGCTCTTCGCGGCTTTTACTGACAATCTCAGCTGCCGCTGAGGGTGTCGGTGCGCTTACATCGGCCGCATAATCGGTTAGGGCTGTGTCGATTTCATGTCCCACTGCCGAGATAACCGGGATTTCAGATTCGGCCACCGCCCGAACCACCTCTTCGTCGGAAAAGGGCAACAGATCTTCAAGGGAGCCGCCGCCCCGGCCGGTAATTATGACGTCTCCAAGCTGAAAACGGTTTGCACGGCGTATTTGGGCGGCAATTTTTGCTCCGGCGCTGTCTCCCTGGACGGGAGCCGGTAGTACCACTACATCCAATCCGGATGAACGTCGGCCGAGTACCTGCAGTATATCCCGGATAGCCGCTCCGGTGGGAGAGGTAACCACTGCTATTCTGGTGGGGAAAAAGGGCAGCGGCCTTTTTTTCTCTTCGGCAAACAGTCCCTCTGCGGCGAGTTTACGTTTGCGCTCTTCCAGCATGGCCAGAATATCACCTTCTCCGGCCTTTTCCATGCTGTCGCATATAATCTGGTAGTTTCCCCGCTTGGCGTACACGCTGATGTTACCGCGAACCACCACTTTCTGACCGTCCGCAGGAGTAAAGGCAACCCGGGCAGAGCGGTACTTAAACATTACCGCTTGAATCATTGCATCCCGATCTTTTAAGGTAAAATACCAATGACCGCTTCCGGCGGGCCGAAAGTTTGATATTTCCCCTTCTATCGCGACTGTTGAAAAGCTTTGTTCAAGAATCTCTTTGATATGGGCGGTGATTTCGGAAACCTGAAATCGGTATTCACCTGGTGGAAACTGCATTTACCTATCTTACACGTATTTAATTGCTTTTTCAATCACTTCAATCGACCCTGCAATGGGGCTATGAGTCTATATGATGGCCGAGCTTTTGTCTAATCCATTTGTAGCTCTCATCAGCCATCTCTCGGAAATCGGTGGGCAACTGCTGACTCAACATTTGTTCAAGTACATCTCTGGCCGCTTCATAGTATTTGAAGTGGATATGCGCCATAGCCAGTGCATAACCGGTACGGTAGTCTTCGGGATTCAGTTTGTAGGAGGTTTGAAATTTAATATAACTCTCATCCTTTTTGCCGAGCTGATTGTATACCACCCCTAAATTGCGTTTTATTGAAGAGCTATCGGGCATGAGCTTCTCTGCCTTTTCAAGATATTCGCAAGCTTCCTGGTAATGACCAATTTTAAAATTGGCACAACCGCATGCTTCGAGGGCCTGGGGATGTTCCTCTTCAAACTTGAAAAAGAAATCCAAAGCCTTCTTCGCCTCCAGCGCCTGATTGTTCTCGGTAAAGGCAACGCCGATACGCCACAGAGCTTCCTGGTTATCCGGCTCATCCGCCAGGATTCTGTTCAGCAGCTCTACCGCTTCCTCATACATTCCGGTTTCGATTAAACTGTCGACTCTTTCGAAATCATTATCCATACTCATTCTGTAATAAATATACTAGGGAAGTGCGAAAAATCAAAACTCAAGGAATAGTTATTTCAAATTAGTTTTGCATGCCGCTTCGCTGGAACCGAAACCACGAAAAATAGCCGGCTGTAGGCTCTTCCCTTTTGACGGAGACAGGTTGTATTATCTACATGGAGGGATTATGAAGAAACAGAAAGTAACCGCAAAGCAGAACAACAGTAAGAGCTGCATTGTCTGCGGCCTTGAAAATGATTTCAGTCTATTCACCCGTTTTTATGAGATAGAGGGGAAGGAGTTAGTTGCCCTTGCAAAGGGAAGGGATGAGCATCAGGGCTATCCGGGGAGAATGCACGGGGGGCTAATTTCGGCCTTGCTGGACGAGACCATCGGCAGAGCGATTATGATAGAGGACCCCAATGCCTGGGGGGTGACCGTCGAACTGAATGTGCGTTTCAGGCAACCGGTTCCGTTGGGAGAGGAACTGAGGGTGGTAGGGCGTATAGATAAACTGGGCAGAAAGATCTTTTCCGGCTCAGGAGAACTCCTGCTGCCGGACGGCACTCCGGCGGCTAAGGCTACCGGAAAATATGTTCGCCTCAGTATCGACTCAATTGTAGATGATGCAGATGCTTTTGCAGAAGAGTGGTTTCAGGAAAAGCGGGACCAGGAACCGGAGGTTGTGTAAGGAGTGTATATTATGAAAAATAGTGTGGGGAAAATAGTAGTTATTAGTCTTTCAGCGGGTTTAATACTGTTTATGATCGGATGTGCAACCGGAATAAGGGATATGCCGATTGCTTCAATAGAGACAACCCTTAAAGACGATAATGGAAATCGGGTAGAGACACTACTGCCGGACTCATTATATACCCTCGATTTCCGGGTGAAAGACCAGGCTGGAGAGCAGTATATCAATCCGAATTACCGGGATTTCCGCTTGGATGGGCTGAAGAATATAACCATTGTCCAGCACGCACGTTTTCGGGTGGAGTTTCGCACGGCAAAAGCTACGTTTCACCCACCGGGGACTGATCTGTATGGTTTCAGCTTGTCCGTAAAGGACAACGCGTTTCCCCATAAAATATACACGTATCCCCTTAATTGGGATGAATATTCAAAAATCGATTATAGTGGACAGGACGGTGAGGACGGTAAAGACGGTGAGGACGGCTTCTCCGCTTCCGGTAGTTCCGCCGATTCAGTGCAGGGAGGCGATGGCGAAGACGGCAGCGACGGTTCCCGTGGGTATGCCGGTAAGGATGTTCGTCTACTTCTGTGTCGCTATCAGTACACTACCGAAGAGAAACTACTGTGGTACGATCTAGATCGTGAGCGGCTGTACCTTTCGGATATGAAAGAGATGGTTATTGATGCAAGCGGGGGCGATGGCGGCCGTGGGGGCCGCGGAGGAGACGGTGGCAGCGGCCGAACGTTTGTTGATGAGTCCACTACTGAATATCCTGGTAGTGCCGGTACACCTGGGGACGGGGGAGACGGCGGTCATGCTGGGTTTGGCGGAGATATAACCTTGATAACCGCTGATCCCAGACTTCTCAGCTATATAAGGGCCAATGTCGAGGGAGGTCAGGGAGGCCATGGCGGTGCAGCCGGCAAGTCCTATGTGGATGGCGAACTTGAGAAACGCGGACGGGCTGGGCGTGCCGGACGGGATGGCCGAGATGGTACAGTGAGTACTAACATAATTTCACGTTCCACACTGCGGGAGAAGCTTGAGCAGATCGGAAAGCCTGGGTTTGAGCTTGAGAAAGTCCGCTATTAGGGAACACTTCTCATTCAGGCTGCTAAGCTGGGGTATTAACTTGAGGTTGGAGCAGAGGGGCGGGGGAACCGGATAACAAAGACCGGGTGCGGTTCTCGGGTAATCTCCAAACTGCCCTGAATCTGCTCGACCAGGGTTTGAATGAGTCGGAAACCAAGGGTCTCTTTAGAAGATATGTCTACCGAGCGGGGGAGTGGATTTCCGGAGTTTTCAAGCTTGAGAACCAGGAGAGTTCCGTGGTCTTTGCTTTCCATGTGCACTTGGAACCAGCTGCGTTCATCAGGGCGAAAACCGTGTTTTATTGCATTGGTGGCAATTTCATTCACTATAAGGCCGATAGTAATTGCGGTATCCGGATCAATTGAAATAGGGTTCAGTTCGGCATATAATTTGACCGGATAATCTGAAAAGGTAGCGAAAAGTGAGCTTAACAGTTCTTGGATGTACTGTTGAAGGTCTATTTGGGTGGCATCGGTATTCTGATGGAGCTTCTCATAGAGGGTGCTGAGGGCTGCTATTTTGCCTTTCAAGTCTGCAAAAACTGCTTTGGCTTCCAGCTTATCTGTTTTCAAATTGATAAGAGAGTTGATCATGTTCAGGCTGTTCTTTACTCGATGGTGGGTTTCCCGTAGGAGAAACTCCTTTTCTATCACGGTGTTCCGAAGCTTTTCCATCAACTGCTGCTCTTCTGTAATGTCTTTTGCCACTGACAGAATGTAAGTGTGTCCGTTATGACGATAAGGCAGATCATACCACTCACACAATAAATCGCGGCCGTCTTTTGTACGGTCATAATTGTAGTTATGTGATTTCTTTTGATTTTCGAGGTTGTCCCGTAAATAACCTTGAAGTTCTGGAATTTTTTTCTCGTTTTTTTGGGAGTAGAGAGTTTGGATGAGGTTTTCCCCCAGTACTTCCTTACGGCCATAGCCGAACAGCTCGCCGGCGGAATAGTTCCACTCTTGTATGCGGTACTGATCGTCGGATACTACTGCTGCAATAGGGATACTATTAAAAAAGAAGCGGTATTTTTCTTCACTCGATTTGTGTCTATGTTCGGATTTATATAAACGAAGAGCGGTTACAATAGTGCTAATTAAAAATTGGCTGTGAGCCATATCCTGCTGAATTATTCCGTAATGATTAGCCTGCTCGATATCGCTGAGTATAGCTGAATCGTTCCGCTTGGTTACAAACACAACTGGGAGGTTATGGGTGGTGAAGAGTTCGGAGGAGAGAGTGAGGCCTCCGGCTTTCTCCTGATGTAATTCCAGCTCGATAAGAGCAAGTTGGAAGGCCGATTTCTTTTTTAGTGTGTCCCGACATTCTCCAACCGACAATGCCGACTCTGTCTTGAACCCATATTTGTCTAGATACTCGGAAGTGAGACGAATAAAGGATTTATCAGAGTGAACAATTAAAATTACCGGTTGCAATTAGAACTCCCACAAAAGTCATCATTATTATCTAAAATAAATTAATAACTCTAAAAAATCAAATAGTTGCTAAAAAAAAGCGTTGTAATATCTCATTAATTGCATTATACATCAATATAGAGGGTCAAAAGGGAGAGTTCTATGGGTAAAATTTTGTCTAATGCTTTGCTACTTGGGGTTATCGGACTGGTAGTAGGTTATTTTTTGTTTGGAAAGGTCGGCAATTCATATATAGGCTTGAAAGCCTTGTTGATGCCGGGTGACTCGCTTTTATCTCAAATTGGAAATACCCTTCGAGGGGTAGAGACTATACGGCAGAACATTCTGCTCAGTGGCGGTGCCGGGGCTGTGTTAGGAGCAGTAACGGGGGCACTGCGCTCCCGCTGAAGCAGTGAGCGCTTTTGAGAAAAGGGCGGCATTGAAAAAGTTTTGTAGAGGAAGAATCTAATGGAAGACGAACTATCTACACCTACTATCTTAAAGACTGCAGTGCTTCAGGCATCTCCGGTCCTTTTTGATGGACCTGCAACGCTCACTAAGGCCGTTCAACTAATTGAGCATGCTGCAGCCTCCGGAGCTAAACTAATAGTGTTTCCCGAATCTTTTATCCCGGCGTATCCCCGGGGTTTGAGCTTTGGGTTTTTGGTCGGCAGTCGGAGCGAAGCCGGACGGCGTGACTGGCAGCGCTTTTACGAAAATGCCGTGGAAGTGCCGGGTGCAGCCACCGAACTTCTCGGAAAGGCTGCTCGTGAGGCCGGTGCCTATCTGGTACTAGGGGTGACTGAACGGGACCTCTGCAACCGGACCCTCTACTGTACTACCCTCTACTTTGGTACCGACGGCACCCTGCTGGGAAAGCATCGCAAACTAAAACCTACCGGTTCGGAGCGGCTGATCTGGGGCGAAGGGGACGGCTCTACCCTTACAGTAGTAGACACAGCCTATGGCCGGATGGGAGGGCTGATCTGCTGGGAGAACTACATGCCCCTGGCAAGAGCTGCTATGTATCAACAGGGAGTACGTCTCTACATTGCACCCACCGCCGATTCAAGAGATGCCTGGCAAAGCACGGTAAGGCATATTGCCCTCGAGGGGCGCTGCTATGTGATAGGTTGTAATCAGTATGTAGAAAAAAGCATGTACCCTACCAATCTGGAACACTACTATGAATTGGAGTCTGCGCCGGAGGTTATGTGCCGGGGCGGAAGCTGTGTTGTAGATCCCTATGGCGAGTACCTTGCAGGCCCCCTGTTTGACGAAGAGGGAATGCTGCTTGCCGAACTTGATACGGGAGTTCTTACCCGCAGTGCCCTCGATTTTGATCCCATCGGTCATTATAACCGCCCCGATGTCTTTCAGCTGCATGTGGCGCGGGGGGGGCCGTCGCAGAGCTGATTAAGGCATAGCAGGCCTATCTCAAGGACTTTAACAATCACCTTGCCGCCGATTGCATCCAGCCCCTATTCCATGAGAAAGTACCCCGTGATTTCAGAAAAAGAGTTATACGGCGAATTAAAAAGATACTTCGGCTTCTCAAAGTTTAAGGCGAACCAGCTGGAGGTTGTGCAGGCACTCCTGGGCGGTTCCGACGCCTTTGTTTCCATGCCTACCGGCGGCGGCAAGTCGCTCTGTTACCAACTGACGGGGCTTCTGTTGGAGGGTTTGACGGTGGTGGTCAGCCCGCTGATCGCCCTCATGCAGGATCAGGTCAGTGCGGCGCAGGAGCTCGGTTTGGCAGCAGCTTTCCTGAACAGCAGCATGAACGAAAAGGAGATCCGAGGGGTGTACCGCCGGCTGCACGCCGGCGAGATAAAACTTTTGTACATCAGTCCCGAACGATTTTCTTCGGATCAGTTTCGCTTGCGGCTAAAGGAATTTGACCCTGTGCTGTGTGTGATCGATGAAGCCCACTGCATCAGTGAATGGGGACATGATTTTCGTCCAGACTACCTGGCCTTATCACTGATTCGCAGCGAGTTTCCCGGTTGCCTGATTGCTGCCTTCACCGCTACGGCCACCCGGACTGTCCAACAGGATATACAGACCAAGTTGAAGATGAAAAACCCCTTTGTGGTGCGCGCCAGTTTCGACCGGCCCGAGCTGTTCTACCGGGTGAGTCCCAAGCAGAGCGTGCTGGACCAGATTCTGGCCTTTGTTCAGGACCGTCCGGGGAAGGCGGGAATCATCTATCGCAGTAAGCGGGCCGATGTGGAGGCTACTAGCGATTTTTTGCGCACACATGGAGTAAACGCGCTGCCCTACCACGCCGGTCTGCCCGATAAAACCCGGCTTACCCATCAAGAGCGTTTTGTCCGGGATGAGGCGGATGTGATTGTGGCAACTATTGCCTTCGGGATGGGAATTGATAAATCTAACGTTCGTTTTGTCGTGCACGGGGATTTGCCCAAAAGCCTGGAAGCCTATTACCAGGAAACCGGCCGGGCCGGCCGAGACGGCTTGTTGTCCCACTGTCTGCTTCTCTACTCGCCGGGGGATATTCGCACCCAGCGTTACTTTATCGATCAAATTGAAGATGAAGAGGAGGCCGCCCGCGGCCGCCGCAATCTGGACACCATGCTGCGCTACGCTCAGGCCTCTGAATGCCGCCGCACCCTGTTGCTAGGCCATTTTGACGAGGAACATACCGGGGGCTGCGGCAGGTGTGATGTGTGCACCGACGAGGCTAGTACCGAGGATCTATCGGTTGATGCCCAGAAGCTGTTGTCGGCGATTGCCCGTACGGGTGAGCGTTTTGGCGGCGGGCACATTATCGATATAGTAAAGGGCGGGGATACCGAAAAGATCCGCGAGCGGGGCCATGACACACTGCCTACCTTCGGGGTGGGGAAGGGCAAGCCTAAAAAGCACTGGCAGCAGGTGCTGAACGACCTGCTGAACCGGGGTGCCCTGCAGCAAAACGGTGGCCGCTATCCAACTCTCAGCATGACCGAGTCCGGCCGGGATATTCTGTTCGGCCGAGAGGCCTTTCAGGTGGTGCGCCGGGCGCAGCAGGCAATATTAATCAAAAAGTCCTCCAAGGAGGAGTACGATCTTGAGCTCTTCGAACGACTGCGGGAGAAGCGGCTCGAGCTGTCCCGGGAAAAGGGAATTGCCCCGTACATGGTCTTCTCCGATGCGAGTCTGGAAGAGATGGCCCGCGAAATTCCCCGTGATCGTCCCGCCTTTCTCCAAATCAGCGGTGTGGGTCGAAAGAAAATGAAACAGTACGGAACTTTGTTTTTAGAACTTATCGACGGCTATGCCCGTGAGAAGGGCTTTACCGAAAGCCGGCCGGATGTGCGGTAACGGCTTACATTAACTCGGTAAGCTTACACTCTGAGCTGTGTAAAAATATCTTCCCCGGTACTGTGCACACCGGGGAAGGGGAGAATAGGCTTATGTTCAGCAGCGGGTGAGGCGGATTCTTTTCTTGCCTTCACTTTGGCAACGGGCGCAGACCGCTGCAAACTCCTCCAGATTTTCTGTTATAGTTCCAAAACGGTTGCTGGGACGCCAGCCTACCGGAAGCAGCAGTCTACTGTCACGACCATAAAAGATTCCAAAATCATATACCGGATTTGGATTTCCCTGCCATTGATAGGGAAAATAGCCATTCCAGATAAGGTCTCCGGGGATTGGGATAACGGTCTGGTTTTCCGGAGGAATATGTAAGCCTTCATCCTTTGGAAAGCGGTTGTGGGGTATCGGAAATGAGATCTCCCGGCCTGTCCACATGGCATGGATACCCAAGTTTTCTACCGGAGTTTCTAGAAGATTCCAGATGCACTCGGAGGTGCGCGGTGCTTGGTCCCATAGCAGTTCGGCCTTTGCTGACACGCCTTCATCGACGAAACTAATTTCTATTTTGCGATTCATTTTGCTCCTTCCTCATTTTCATTGGAACCCAGTGGAAAAGAGTCAGGATCCATTGCTTCGAGGCTGAGGATTTTTTCTGGATTCGTTTTAACCATGGTACGCACATCAGCAGCGGAAACACCAATATCCAGCATCATGGAGATAAACTGGCGCAGCCCTTCTACTGGGCTGGATAGTGCATAGCGGCCGAAATCGGTGTCCATTATCATATTTTCCGCACCAAAGGCAGCTACCTGATCTGCAACAATACCGACTCCCTTGTTGACAGGTTTATCCATACCCTCATCTACAGAGGAATACTCTTTTTCCACATAATAGTGAGTTAAAGGAATCATCTGAGCAGCAGTATATGCACCTAGTGTCTGTTCGATATATGCCCCTTTCTTTACCATATACTCCAACTGCTGCATACTGGCAACTTTAACCACCGAACTGGAGATAACTATCTTTTCGTACCCGTATTTTTCCTTTAAATCACAGAGGCGCATAGCTTCTTCCGGTGATACATGACCGGTATCCATATATACATCGGGGTGGTCGGCGATCAGGCGGAGAATTTCATCAAGCGCTTCCCCCGGCTCTTCTTCGAGGGGAATTCTGATGGCACGACTCAATTCTTCTTTTTTGAACTTAGGGTATATATCTGCCAGAGATTTGAATTCACCGTCGATGATTCGTCCTTCCCTAGCTGCTTGATAATAAGTGGAATGGGTACCAAAGGATATGTATTTGGCTCCACTTCCATAATAGAGGGCAGTTTTGACTGCTCTCGGGTTCATCCCTCCATAGACGGTGTTAAGGGCTAATCCACCGTATACGGTGAAATTATCTACATGACGGTTTACGATCCATGTATAGCCGTTGCTCATTTCGAATACATCGACTATAGCAAAAGCACGCATTCCTGCGGCTCGTGCTTCTATAGCGCATTCGATGGGGTCTTGTCGGCGGGGACTGCTGAATAGGTGCGGCCCCACATGAACATGGAGGTCAATAGCTCCTTTTAGTAATTCTTGAGAGAGTTCGAGGGATCGGCCCTCTTGTAGTGCATTCATAGGTTTCCTCCGGTTTAGTGTAAACTGTACTTTGCCTAATGGATTTACAAAAATAAAACAATGAAAAATATTTTACAACACAATTGTATAGTTTGTCAAATACAATTTTGGTATGGTTATCCACAGAATGGTACGGAAATTTGCTACTCATGAGTATGGTTTGACAAGCTGGAGATTTTGTAGGAGTATTCAAACCAGCAGAACTGACAAGGTTGATTCAAAGGGTGAAAAGTATGAAGAATAAAATATCAGAGCAATATGATTCTCTTACCAAACAACAGAAAAAAATTGCCACTTACATTTTAGACAATATGAACGATGTGATTTTTGAAAATGTGACCTTCCTGGCTGAACAGACCGGTACCAGTGTTGCCTCGGTAGTAAGGTTCGCTAATGCCCTTGGATATGACGGATTTCCCCAGCTTAAAGAGGATCTGATAAACTATTATAAAAATCAGATGGACATTGCAGATAGATTTAAACGGACAATCGACAATTTGCCCGAAGGGAGGCCTAGTTTTGCAGCGATTTCCCAGTCCGAGGTGGATTATCTTCAGAAAGCGGTTAGCACGCTTGACCAAAACGCCTTCGACCAGGTGGTAGATTTAATTTGTGCTGCACAAAAGGTCTATGTCTTCGGCAATAGTTCAAACGAAAGCCTGGCCAACAACCTATGGTTTCGCCTTGACCGTCTTGGTTTGGAAGTACTACAACTTTCACAGTCTGGTCACTGTCTTATCGAACGTTTGTTCAAACTTAATGCTGATGATGTGATAGTAGTGTTCGATTTTTTTACCCCTTCCCTGGATACTACCAGAATTCATGAGCTCCATGAGCGTAATCGTGCGAAAATAATATCCGTCACCGATACCATCAACCCCAGCATGATTAAAAATTCAACGGTGGTACTGCATGCAAAACGAGGCTCCCCTGAAAACTTTAACTCCCATGTAGTTCCCTCTGCAATTATTAATGCGCTAGTTATTGCAGTGGCTCATGAGCTTGGTCAACCAGCTATTGATAAACTGAAAGAACTTTCCAAGTTGCGGGAGGTCTTCTCATATCCTCCACTTGACAACAGTATGCGTCTTGAAAACATTCGGTAATACTCTCTATAATTTCATAGAGCTAGAGCGACTTAAATTCCAGCCTCCTATAATAAACTGCCTTCTGCCATAATGTGAAATAAGGTTTCAAAAATACATTTTGTTCATTGACTATTATTACCTCCGATGCAAAAATACATCTAAATCTGATAAAGCCTGTAGATAATGAAATTTTTGTGAAAAATATTAAGGAGAAAGATAATGGTAAAACCCCGGGAACGTACAAAAAATGTATATATGCAGGAGGGGAAACCGCTGGTTGTCAAGGTTCCTCATTTTAATGGAGATTATCTTCCGGAAACTGTAGCTCAGGCGGCGGAGATGCTTGGTGGAGTAGAAAAATCAATAAAGCCGGGTGACAAGGTAATTCTAAAACCTAATTTTAACTGTAGATTCGCCATGCCCCTGTCCACTCATCTTACTTTTTTAAGCTCGGTAATAGAGCTGCTGCAGGATCATGGGGCTAAAGTAACCGTAGCTGAGAGTTCCGGTAAAGCCGACGGTCCTACAGAAGAGGTGGTTAGGGACCTGAAGATTCTTCCTCTTCTTGAACGTTACGGTGTAGCCTTTGTGGATTTTGAAAAAGATCAGTGGCTGGAGATGGAAATACCAGGAAAACATTTTAAGAAACTACGGGTTCCGAAATCAATATACGAAGCGGATAAGCGGGTCTATATTGCAAATGCACGGGGTCACAATTCCGCTCGCTTTTCCGCAAGTCAGAAGCTAAGTGTGGGCTGGATCGATTCTGAATATCGGGGGTTTTTCCACGAGGAGAGGTCACTGGTTGAGTATAAGATACCCGAGCTCAACTTAGGATGGCAGCCGGACCTGGTCTTTATTGATGCCCGGCGTACCACTATCTCTCAATCCGGACGCGGTGCATACATATATCCGAATGTGGTGCTTGCCTCGGGAGATATGGTAGCGATAGATGCGGAGGCGATGAAAATAATAAAGAGCTTTCCCGCGGATAATTTACTTGATATACCCCTGGAAGAGATGGGACAGTTTGCTGCCGCTACTGCCTACGGATTGGGGTCACTGGATTATACCCTGCTTGAGGCTGAGGGTAATCTAGAGACCCTGCAGAAAAGCAGGTTCTAAACTCTACGGCAGTATATATAGCATGTATGTCAGGTGGGGGAGTGGTAAATCAACGTGAGCCGTGCATTTAAAAGGCTGTATATCTCCACGAGGAGGAGGGCTGCAGTCCTTCCCTCGTGAATGCAGGGTACGGTTTTTAGAAAAGGAAAATTCCGATAAGGCCCCCAGCCACAATGTAATAGACCGGGTAGGCTTTTGTTTTCCAGTACACCAGGGCGATGACCGCTCCTAGGGTGAAGGCCGGCAGTTCGAACCAGCCCGTTCCGGGGAAATGTTCCATCAGCAGGACCGAGTTGGACAGGACAAACCAGGCGGCCGCGGCAATCAAGCCGATGGCCGCCGGGCGGACTCCGCCCAGTACGTTTTGTACCAGAGGATGGTCGGAAAAATTGCGCATAAATCGGGCAATGAGAATAATTATAATTAGTGAAGGAGCAACCATCCCGGCGGTAGCGGCAAGCGAGCCCGGAAAAGAGGCGGCTTTAAAGCCCGCATAGGTGGCCATATTGATGCCGATCGGTCCGGGGGTGGACTGGCTAACCGCCAGCATGTCGATAAACTCGGCCCCTGAGACCCAGCCCCCGGCTACCAGTTCCTCCCGCAGCAGAGGGATAGCCGCTAGGCCGCCGCCGATAGTAAACAGGCCAATCTTAAAAAATGCGGCAAAAATAGTGAGCAAACTCATTTCTGATCACCTCTTCCATTGTTTTCCGGGTCGACATGTTTTCTACGAGCCAAAGCACCTGCGGCAAGGCCGATGAAGGCTCCCGTCAGCAGAACAGGAATAGGCGAGAGCCTGAGTAGCGCTACGCCGATAAATGCCCCTATGAACAAAACTACCCCCTGCAGCCCGTGGACAGCCTTTTTGATGAGGGAGGCCACCGTAAAGCTCAGCAGCACCGCCACCGCCACCCGGATTCCCCGCAGCGCCTTTTGAACCACTACTTCATCCTGAAAGCGGGCAAAAAATATGGCTATGATGGTGATTATAATGAGCGAGGGGCCGACCATTCCTGCGGTGGAGGCCAGCGCACCCCACACTCCCCGCCGCTTGTAGCCGACAAAGGTGGCCGTATTTATCGCGATAATTCCGGGGGTGGCTTGGGCGATAGCGTAGTAATCGATGAGCTCGGCGTCGCTTAGCCAATCCCGGTCCTCTACCATCTCGCGGCGAAGCATCGGCAGCATTACGTAGCCACCGCCGATGGAAAATAGGCCGATTTTGAAAAATATGATAAAAAGGTTCAGTAGTTCGCGTAGCATTGCTTTTCCATTAGTATTGTTTTTTGGCTGTTCTATGAACGTGCGCCGCGATTGTATGCGATAAAACCGAGCACTGCAAGCAGTCTTTAGTCAAAAAACATACTACGCTACAATTTGACATATCGGGGCGGTGCGCCTATTATGGCTCTATGGAATTACAAGTTGAACTGCTGAAAATGATACAGCAGATTCGGTTTCCTCTGTTGGATGTGCTGTTTCAGGCAATAACTATGACTGCAGAGGAACTGGTTATTATTGTAATTGCGGCATGGTTTTTGTGGTGCGGCAACAAGCAGCTTGGGTATCGGGTGGGCTTTGCCTTTTTGGTAAGCACTGTGGTGAACCCCCTGCTTAAAAACAGCTTTCGCCTGGAACGGCCGATCGGCATTGAGGGCATCGAGTCTCAACGGGTGCATACTGCGGAAGGGTTTGCCTTTCCCAGCGGGCATACCCAGGCCGCCGCTGCCCTCTGGACAGGGTTGATGAGCTTTGTCCGTCGCCCCTGGATGTACCGGCTTGGTGGGAGTATGATTGTGCTGGTTGCTCTTTCAAGGATGTACTTGGGGGTGCACTGGCCTATGGATGTGCTCGGTGGTGCTGCAGCGGGGATAATTACCGCGCTGTTGATGAACAAGCTCTTCGATCTGGCTTCACGGCGCAAGAACAAATACCTGCTGCTGTGGGCGGTAATTCCGCTATTCCTAGGGTTGTTTCTGTTTGAAGATAAAAACTATGTGCAGCCCTTTGGGGCCCTGCTCGGGTTTTGGCTGGGGTATCTTCTTGAGGAGCGGTATATAAAAATTGAAGTTTCAGCTGTGTGGTGGCGGCAGGGACTGAAAATGGCTGTCGGTTTGCTGGGATTGATCGGTATTAGAGTAGGCCTGAAGCTGCTGCTCGGAACAGTCTTTCCTGCCGACTTTATGGTTTCTGACCTCATACGGTACTTTTTTATAGGGCTATGGCTAACTGCTGGTGCACCCTATGTGTTTAAAAATTGTAACATACAATATAAGAAATAATAGAAATTGTATTGCTTAATAGTTGACAAATGCATATTTTGCTTTCATACTTTGTGTGATGGAAACACACTCGAATTCGAAACATAAGTATCTTGAAATTGCCGATATCATTCGTAAGGATATTGTAGCCGGGGTGTATGCGGTCGGGGAAAAAATTCCGCCTATTCGTCGCTTATCTGAGAAGTACGGAGTTAACCCGCAGACAGTTAATAAGGCAACCGCCCATTTAGCCAGTCTTGGTTATCTACAGCCACGTCAGGGTGCGGGCTCTACAGTGACTGTTCCGTATGAAAAAGCGCCAACCCGTTATATTGGTATGCTGGTCGACCGTTCTCGCAGCCACTGGCTTACCGACCAGGAGAATCCTGAAAACAGTCACAGCCGAGATATTTACTTCTCTTATTTTATGTTGATGAATAACAACAAGATAAATGCCGATTTTATAATTTACGATAAGGACTGCGAGACGGTTCCGGAGGAATTTAAGGAAAAGGCTCTCAAGGCATCCGGCTTTTTTGTACAGGGTAGTCTACCTAAGTGCTATTTTGAGTTTTTAGGACAGCATGAAATTCCCGCAGTTCTAATTAACCGCAATTTGGCAAAGGGCTCTGCGGGAAAATTTGGTTCAGTGCTAATATCAGAAGAAAAAATACGAGATATGCTCAATTATCTGGTCAGTATGGGCCATACTAAGCTCCTGTTTGCCTTTTCTAAAGAGTTTGAGGAGAATGAGGTCTATTATCGACGTTTAGGTGAACTTCAGTCGGCTATCAAAAGCTGGGGCGATTCTCGAATCCAGCTTGAGGTTTTCGCATTCGATGCCCATGAGGGTGAAACTGTGGTGCAGCTAGAGGCATATCTACAGGATGGGTTTTCGGCCGCCTTTGGGTATAACGACGTTTCTGCTCTTCGGCTCTACTCCCTGCTCAATACAACGGGTCACTCAATTCCCGAAGATTTTTCAGTGGTTGGTTTTGATGATATTATGGCCAGCAACCTGGCCAACCCTCCACTGACTACGCTGCGGGTAAACCGGGCATCCCTAGTTCATGAAGGCTTTTCTATTATGGAAGAATTGATTTCCAGTCGCGCTCCCATTTATCTGGAAAAAACCCTAAAAACTGAATTGATTATTCGCAAATCGGTATTTGTAAAAAAATAGCAGCTCCCGGATGTATTAAACCAAAACTCAGGTAATCTTCTTCTTAACACGATCAAAAAAAATCGATTATATATTGTACGGTACAAAAAGTAAAATTGTATTGTATAAATAACGAAAAAAGAGTTGACATCAATTAGAATTGTGTTACTATAAAAAAGTAACAAGTTAGGGTGTTGGCATCAATGCTCTATACAATTTGTAGTAAGGAGTGTGCATGAACGCTGGTAGGTCTGATGTACAGGAGCCTAATTTACAAAAAAGTGTTTTGAATAAACGAGGTTTGAAGAAGTCTGATCTTCATAAGGCAGCAGTTTTCAATCCCGAGGGGCAGCGTTCAATGTGGATTGCTCTGTTTCTCCTACCGACTATGTTGGTGTTTTTAATGTTTATTTTGTGGCCGATCATCGCCAGTATCTATTACTCCTTCTTCCAGTGGAACGGAATAGGGGAGTGGCCGAGTTATTATGTAGGGCTGCGAAATTATCAGGATTTGATTGGGGATAGTCACTTCTGGAATGCCTTCAAAAATACGGTGGTCTTTGTAGTACTGAATAATCTGATTAAACTTCCGCTCACTTTAATAATCGCCTACATGCTGAACAATCCCCGTTTGCGGTTTTCTAATTTGTACCGTACCGGGCTCTTCCTGCCGATGGTCAGTTCAACCGCTATTATAGGGATAGTAATGACCTTTATATTAAATCCCTGGAACGGCCCTCTGAATAAGATGCTGTTGGAAATTGGAGTACTCGGAAGGCCGGTCGACTGGCTGGGAAACATTAACCTGGCAATGCTTGTGGTTATTCTGGTGGAGGTGTGGCACTACTCCGGACAGTACATCATCTATTGGCTGGCGGGTTTGCAAACCATTCCTAAAGAGCTATATGAGGCGGCTGAAGTGGATGGGGCGAACTCGGTGCAGACCTTTCTGTTTGTTACCATTCCCGCCCTTAAACCGGTCATCATTATCGTTACCTTGTTGGGTATTGTAATGTCCCTGCGAGTCTTTGACATTGTAATGGCCATGACCGGCGGCGGACCGGCTTTCTCAACTGATGTGATCGGCACTTTTATCTATCGGAATGCCTTCGGCACAGCTTCTCCGCGAATCGGCTACTCTTCGGCGGTGGCGGTGCTCTTCGGAGGACTCATTATGGTTCTTGGAACCCTACAGGGTAAAATCGTCGGGAGGGGCAACCATGGCTAAAGCAACGGGAGGGGACTATCTGCGACGTCTGATGCAGCGCGGCTCGCTGCATGCGGTTCTGATACTGTTGTGCATAATCTGGATATACCCGATTGTGTGGATGGTATCGGCAAGTTTTAAGACAAATGCTCAAATGTGGAACAACAGCGCCGGGCTGATACCCGACCCGCTGCAGCTGGATAACTACGTACGGGCTTGGACTACTTCCAACTTTTCCATTTACTTTCTGAATACCGTGATATTCGCGGTGAGTGTAGTGGCACTGATTGTTTTTCTGGGTTCAACCAGCGGTTATGTGCTTGGCCGATTTAAGTTTCCCGGTAAACGACTGATTATGGTGCTGTTCATCGGAACCACAGTGGTACCCCGGGCAACCACAATAATACCCCTGTTTCAACTTGCGGATATGCTGGGGCTACTCAACAACCGGATCGGCTACACCCTGGCCTATACCAGCAAAACCCTGATAATCGCAATCCTGCTGTTTATAGGCTTCTATATCGGGGTTCCCCGGGAGATGGAAGACTCGGGAGCAATTGACGGCTGTAATTTCTGGCAGCAGTTCCGGCATATAATGCTGCCCCTGGCCAAACCGATTATCGGCACCGTAACTATTCTGAACACAATCGGGGCGTGGAAGGCCTTCATGATACCCTTGGTCTTTACCTTCAGCCGTCCGAATCTGCGCACCCTGGGCGTGGGTATGTACGCCTTTGTCGGCGAGTTTTCCAGTGATTGGGCGGCCATGGCGGCGGCCGCATCGATTTCGATTGTACCCATGATGGTGGTATTTCTGCTGTTTCAACGCTACTTCATAGAAGGATTAGCGGGAGCAGTGAAAGGATAGAAGATGGTCTTGGCTTTGCACAAGCTTGCTTTGTACTAGCTTTGAACCACTTCACAAAAATTATTAGGAGGAGAAATGATGCGTAAGAAAAGTATCATGCTACTGGTAGCACTTATAGTGCTGATGACTCCCGCTCTGTGGGCTGGTGGTGCCCAGGAAGAGGCGGCTGAGGGCGGACAGGAAGGTCCGGTTACTATCACCGTAACTAACTGGTCCCAGGAAAACCAAGACTTTTTCGAGGCTGAAGCTGAAAAGTTTGAGGCTGAACATCCGAATATACACGTGAAATTTGAGACCTATGCCCAGGATCAGTACCAGCAGACTCTGCCCCTTTCTCTAAAAAGCGGCCAGGCTGCCGATCTGTTCTGGCTGTCCCCCGAGATGAGTGCAATGGATTATATTGCTCAAGACTGGATCCAGCCGATCGGTGAGTATATGGACCAGGATTTTCTGTCACAGTTTGACCAGCGACTGTTTCAGGAAGGAATTATGAAGCACAACGGCAAGCTTTACACCCTCCCTTTTGAGAATCGCTTTGTGAAACTGCACGGGCTGTTGTTCTACAATAAAGAGGTATTCGAAATGGCCGGGCTCGATCCTTCCCAGGACATGCCGGAGACTTTTTCCGAGTTTCGCGAAGTGTGCCGACAGATTACCGAAGCTGGAGATGGAAAATTCTATGGTATCGCATTTCCAGGCGTTGGAAATGGAATGGACCGCCCGCTGCAGGGCTTCTTTACCACCGCAACCCCCGCTTCCGGAGATATCCGCTACGGTCGGCCCGGTTTTGATTACCGGGATGGTGATTTTAAGTTTGAAAACCGGAACCACCTAGGTGTATACCGACTCCTGAAAGGGTTGGTCGATGACGGTAGTGTGGCCCCGGGCTGGAGCTCAATGAAAAAGGAAGCGGCCCGCAGTATGTTCGGTGAGAATCGAGTGGCCTTCTATTTAGATGGAACCTGGATGCCGGGAGTGTGGGAGTCCATGGGCTATGAGGATATCGATTTCGGTATTGCCTATGTTCCGGCACCCGACAGCGGTCGTCGAGCGTATCGCTACATGAGTCTGGCGAAGGGTTCTGTGTATCTCTCTTCCCAGAGCGAAAACCCGGAAGAAGCGGCGGAAGTGTACAAATGGCTGCACGGACAAGACTTCCAGAAAGCACACTTTGATGAGAATGGAGTTTTCCCGGGGAACAAAAATGTTGACACCAGTAACGCAAATTGGTATCAAAAACGGTTTCTTGAAATTGCGGATGAAGTAGTTAAAAACCACCCCGAACCGGTTACCCAGAATCCGGATGCCGGAAAGGTGCAGTGGCCGTCGGTTTCTCCCGGGATGGGCGAGATATTTAGTGCATCCCTGCTAAAGGGCGAGGACTATTTTGTTCAGCAAGCCCGTGAATGGGACGAAAAGATGGCTGAACAGCTAAGACGAAACATCGAAAAAGCGAATGCCGAAGGTGCCGATGTACAGATCGATGATTTTATATTTCCCGATTGGGATCCAATGAAGAATTACTAAAACCAGGGGATAAGAGAAACTCTTACCCCCCGGAAAGGACGCGGGGGCCGGCAAGTGTGAGGCTTACAGCCCCCGCTGCTCTTCAAAGTATACATATAAAAATGCAGAACTCCAATGGCACTACCAAGAGATGAAGTGGGAAAGGAGATAAGTGTGACTGATGAACAGTTTATAGAGAACATAATCGGACAAATGTCCGTTGAACAGAAAATTGGCCAATGTGTGGTGGTGGGCATGTCCGGTACAGTTATCACCAACGATCTACGCGAGGCGATCACCAGGTATCAGTGCGGAGGGGTACGATTGTCTCCCTTCTACCGGATTTTTCGATACTTCAGCGATGATCGGGCAAAGCGGCAGGACCTGGGAGCAGACTATATACCATCGATGCAGAAAATAGCAAAATCAGGAGAGCCCCCCTATGCCTCGCCGGAGCAGTTTGTCGAAATGCTCAATGAACTGCGAGGACTGGCGGCTGTACGGACTCCGGGAATTCCTCTGCATATGGTAGTTGATCAGGAGGGGGATACCAGCAAGGACTACAGTCGCGGGGGCGTGGTGCAGTTTCCATCCAATTTAGGGATTGCCGCATCGGGTAGCCCGCAGCTTGCCTATGAAGTAGCCCGGGCAACCGGTCTACAGATGAAGGCCGCCGGCTTGGACATGATCCACTCACCGGTGGTAGATGTGAATATAAACCCCTTGAACCCGGAGATCGGCCGGCGTTCCTTCGGCGATGATCCGGCGGTAGTTGCCGAGTATGCCCTTGCAATGCTGCAGGGTTTTAAGGAAGCTGGAGTGGTTGCAGCGGCGAAGCACTTTCCCGGCCGTGGCGACAGTGCTACCGACGCCCATCATGCCTGTCCTAAGCTGGAGGTTGATAACCGGCGGTTTCATGAAGTGGAGCTGTATCCGTATAAACGTCTTATTGAGGCCGGAATTGATGCGGTGATGGTAGCCCATTGTATGTATCCCCATCTGGACGGAGATACTATTTCAACGGTCTCGAGAAGTATAGTAACCGATCTGTTGCGGGAAGAGCTCGGCTTTGAAGGGGTGATAACCACTGACAGTATGACCATGGGCGCCTTGATCGACCGTTACGGGGTCGGTGAATCCTGTGCCCGTGCCCTGGCCGCGGGTTCGGATTTAATTCTGATGAAAGCAGAGAATCAGTGGCGGGGGGAGATGTTCTACACCATCCGAAAATGGGTCGACCAGGAAAAAATCCCCTCGGATGAACTGGATAACAAGGTCCGCCGGGTTTTGAGAATGAAACAGAAGTACGGCATGTTCGCTAGCATGGGAATGGCCGACTCTGAGCTGGCCTCCGAACCATTTAGTGATCCGGTTGTGGTGCAAACCGCAAAAAAAGCCGCCCGCAGTGCTATCCTGGTACCAAAGGATGACCTGAATGCAGTGCCTCTGTCCGGCACAGCCTCCCGGGTGCTGCTGATAAACCAGCTAAACACGGTAAAAAGCCCCAATGACCGCTGGGACCATCCGGCCCTGTTCTCCGAGCTGTTGGAAGCGGAGTGGCCGGCACTTCAGACCTATGAAACCGATTTTGCAGGAAATGAAGAAGATGATCGTGGGGTACCGGAATTTGTAAAACAGGGCAACTGGGATCTGATTATCTGCACCAACTTCTACGACCGTTCGGCAGCTCCCAACCGGTATGTAAAAGAGCTGATCGATGCGGGGTATCCGGTGCTGCTTATCACCAATACCCCCTATCAGATAAAAGAGAGCGGCGGAATGATCCCTGATGCGCCGAGTATTGTGCTGAATATGAACCTTTCGCCGGAAGGGCTGCGGGCTACTCGAGATGTACTGTTCGGAAGGGTTCCACCGCAAGGCCGGTGGCCGCTGTCTACCTATAACCCCTTTAAAATCGAAGAGGCAAATTCTACTCAGCTTTCCGGAGGGGGAGAAAAGTGAAACGGATAGATTTCAAAACACCCTACGATTACTCCGCCTCCCGCTTCTCCGGCTATACCAAGGCCCACTACGAGGAGATTTTTTGCGAGCTTATGGCCGCAATTATCGATAACGGATCTCCGGGCTGCGCCCGTCAGCTAATTCCCGGGCCCCGCAGCCACCACGGACGGCTTGCCGATGAATTGGAGGGGTTTACCCGCTCGTTCATTATGGCGGGCCCGTGGCTGTCCCAGCAGAGTGATACTGTTTTTGAGTTGGGAGGGCGGCACTACGATGTCCCAGAGTTTTACCGACGGGGAATTGTAAACGGTACTAACCCTCAGCATCCCGAATATTGGGGCGATATTACCGACTATGCCCAGCATCTGGTGGAGATGGCCTCTCTATCCTGGGGCTTGTATCAGTCGCGCAGGCACATCTGGGATCAGTTTTCCCCGGCAGAGCAGCAGCAGGTGGGAGGTTACCTTTTTCAATGCACCCAAGCCGAGTATCATCAAAACAACTGGCTGCTGTTTAATGTGGTTACCAATGGGGTGCTGAAAAAACTGGGGAGGCCCTACAGTCAGGAACAGATCGACCGGAATATCGCCGCCTGTGAGCACATGTATATCGGTGAAGGGTGGTATCGAGACGGTAATATAAACCGAATCGATTATTACAACGCCTGGGCCTTTCATTACTATTATCTAATTTACACAATCTTGGAAGGTGACGAGCATCCCGAACTGGCGGAGACCCACAAGCAGCGGGTACGCGAGTTTGCACGGATACTGCGCTATTTTATCTCGAGTGATGGAAGTGCGCCCTGTTTCGGCCGCTCGATGATCTATCGCTTTGGCTATCTGGCCCCGCTTGCCCTGGGCTACTCCCTAGGGGCTTTAGATATAACCGTAGGCGAACTGCGGACCATGTTCAATATGACCCTAAAATTTTTCTTTTCCCGGGAAATTCTTACCGATCTGGGTCACCTGTCGATGGGTTTTGTTCGACCCGCCGAAGGGGTTCTGGAACACTACAATTGTGGTGGCTCGCCCTACTGGGCAGTCAAGGCGTTAAATATACTGATGATCCCGCCGGAGGACCCCTTCTGGTCTGTTCCGGAAGATCCGCTGCCGATTCACAAGAGTAGTTTTTCTGTCCCCCTTAAGAGGGCCGGGATGCTGCTGCTGGGCGATCAGAACAGCGGACAGATACAGCTGATAAACCACAAGTCGTATCATGACAAAGATGAATACAACGCCAAATATACCAATTTTTCGTACTCAAGCATTTTTACCTTCGATTCACGGGCGGTATACGGTTCTTTCAACAGCGATTCGAGCCTGCAGTGGTCGGAGGATGGAATTTTCTTTCATC
>JAIPFV010000068.1 GCA_021736475.1 Spirochaetia bacterium
TTTGGCCGGGTGTGATATGGGCTGGATGAACAACCTGTTGGCCCGGCGGTTTGTGCACCGTCCCTTTGCCTCGCTGCTTCCCTTAGAGGTGGGAGAGCGGGGGATATGGTTTCGCCGGTTTAATACACCTCAGAAGTGGAGTGAGGAGTATCTGCCAAAGTACGCCAGAGGTTAAAGGGACTGAGAGTGCGGGGAGGGATTTTTGTATCACAGCGATGGTTTTTTTTCTATTTTTCCGCTAAGCTTCGGGACAGTCTAAAGGTAGTAAAGCCTTAGGGTTCACCGCCTGTTACAGTTCGACCTTCGGGGGTTTTGCACCGCCCTCCCACAACTGATCATCCTTCTCTGTAAAGGGACGGCCATAGACATGGTCAAATAGAAACCGGAAGTCCTCCGGCTGGATCTCCATAAACTGCAAACCGAAGTAGGTCATCCCGTCAATCTCGTACCGCCGCATCACCCGTCCGCTTACATGAATGGCCCGCTTCTCAATATGCAGCAGCAGATCCAGATCCGTCAAAAGTCCTATCGCCCGGGTCAGTTCTCCGGAAGGATAAGAAAAAAGGATTCCCGAGGCACTGATATTGATGATTTCGGCATTAAAATGCTTCTTTTCCTGTTTTTCACTCTGGAAATAACCGTTCTCCTTCAGTGCATAGGCAAGTACGTAAGAAAACTCTAAGGCAAAATCGAGGGTATCCAGGGTAAACGGGCGTTTGCGCTTGTGGGTATTGCTCAGATACACATAACCGACCACGTACTGCAGGTACATAATAGGGCTATAGAGCTCGCAGAAGGTACCGCTGCTGCTCTTCTCTTTGAAATACGCCTGCACCTGCTGGCGATTCATGCCCATAAAGCTCCCTTCCTGCTGAGTTGGATCTGGAAACATCTCCTGGGTGATAACCGGATGCTGCACAATCTGGCCCTGCCGGGGCAATCCTCGATCGAGCTGGGGTATAAACAGGCTCTTGCCTGTATCGGCGATCAACTGTTCCTCAAAATCGCTGGGCTGACGGTTCCGAAACATCACTATATTGTTATTCTCCGACATCCCCTGGGCTTTTTCCCGAAACTGCGCGATGAGCGATTGGATTTCATCAGTGTCAAAATACTCGGAGATCAAGGGTTCATCGACCTCACGATACTCGCGGGAGCGGGGAAAACTGAGCTCGACGGTCACATCCTTATACTCAAAGCTCATAGAAAGCCCCTCAGGGCTTGGAATACGTTCAAATTTTCTTTCGAGATTTTTCACCAAGCCCGGGGGAACAGCCACCTGGAGAGTCCTTCCGGGTTGAACAACTTTTGTCTCAAACATCATAGTATGACCGAAGTAGGAAAAATACACCCTTACCTGCTCTTTCCGCTTAAACAACTTCCCTTCATCAGTTTCACAGAGGATAGATAGTTCGTCACCTTCATTTTCTACTGCGGTGCCCTTCACCTGATGTTCCTGCCCGTGAACATCCATTGGCATGTTCTGATCGCAGAGTACCCCAATTACATATTGCTGCTCAATTCTCCCTACTTTTTCACCCATCCTCATTGCCCCCTTTTTTTAATAGTTTTGCATGTCGCGAAGCAGCATGCAAAACGACGAAAATAGCCGGATACGGCTATTTTCTTAATATTGAAAATACCCGTAATTATCCGGAAAATCGGTATACTCGGGCGGTACGTACTCATCCTGCAACCTACCGGCATCAAATTCAATTGCCTGCACGGTCCATCTATCCTGTGCAAACACCGCAACCGCGTTTCCTGCCCCCCGGCCAATCTGAGCAATTACCCGAAAATCAAAGTGGGCAGTGGCATCATCCAGGTGAATCGCCCCAATGCGAATTTCTTCTATTTGGACATCTTGAGTCTCCCAGGCCTTCACCTGTACAGACAAGCTATCCTGGGCTGCGGGTGAACTCAACTGTTTTACTATATTCATCTTGCCGTCAAAGGCAGCTCTAAGAAAGCGTTCACCCAGCGCAGCCACTTTACCATTATCGGCTTTCCCCTCGGTTTCACTATACGAGCTCTGGTAAGATGCTATTTTCCCAATTATCAGATCGAAGGGGTAACGAGCTTTCGAACCGGACCGCTCAAGAAAAGCTGCATTTCGCTGCAACACAGCCGAGGGCTCCGCCACCCTTACCTCCGAATCGGTTTCTGCAGGGCCGCTTTCCCCTGCCCTTTCTTCTTCTTCTCCGAAGATCAGCGTTCGCTCGGGTTTATCAACCCTTTTTGTGCTGTTCTTTTGCTCTTCGGTGCGGGCAGTGCCGGTTTCCGGGAGGGGCTCTTCACTTTTGCTGCAGGACAGAAAGGTCCATGCACACACCACGGCCAGCAGCAAAAGCAGGAACATATCTATAAGCTTTACAATAAACTGTTTCATACTATGAATTACGCCCATCCCTTTCTTACTTGGTATACGATGGATCGATTTTTGTCAAACACTCGCACAACGCAGCACATCCCGACTGCTCCTCCCTACTGCTATAGACAATCAAAATAAGAGTCGATAAACTGTGCAAACTTTTTTATGGGGATTATATGAGTCCGACTATACGCAATGCTATTTTCCGCCATCTGATCCACGACTATACAGAACCAATTCGTGATCCTCTTTGGCAGCACATTTATCTTTCACCCGGGATAAAACGGCTGGTTGCCCTGGATTCTTTTCAGAAACTTGGCCGAATTAAGCAACTGGGCCCGGCTTTTCATGTATATCCGGGGGCCGTACATACACGACTCAACCACAGCCTGGGCGTTTTTCACCTGTCACGTCTGCTGCTGCTGGCGCTGCTTGAGCGAAGTGAAGAGCTGCCCCTTACCTTGGAAGGGGTAAAGGCTTTTTTAGCCGCGGCTCTGCTGCACGACCTTGGTCACTTTCCCTTTGCCCATTCGCTGAAAGAGCTTCCCTTAAAAGAGCATGAACAGCTGACCGCGGAAGGGCTGCTCTCTGAACCGCTGGCCACAGCCCTCCGAGATTGGGTGGGCTGCAGTCCGGAAATAGTGGCTGCCATCGTTGATGAACATATGGACCTGCCCGAGGAAACCGAGATACCCTTCTACCGCCGCCTGCTCTCCGGAGTGCTGGATCCTGATAAGCTGGATTATCTGAACCGGGATGCCTTCTTCTGCGGAGTACCCTACGGCATGCAGGATACACAATTTGTTCTGCACAAAATGCTGCCCCACCCGACACTGGGAATTGCAGTGGAGGCGGACGGGGTGACCGCCGTAGAAAATGTACTGTTCTCCAAATACCTTATGTACCGCACCGTGTACTGGCACAGGGCAGTGCGAATTGCAACCGCGATGATTAAGCAGGCAGTCTATTCCGGAATGGTTGATAAGAAATTTAAGGTCGAAGATCTGCACTGGCTGGATGATGAGGAGTTTTTCCGCAAATTTTCGGCCGATGCCTATGCCCCTTTTCAGCTAATAGAACAGGTAGTCCACCGCCGACTTTATAAAACCGCCTTCGAAGCCTCCTTTGACCCGCAAGACCTTACCCATACGCGCCTTACTCAGCTTGAGGACCGCAAGGTTGTTCAGGAGGAAATTGCCGGGCGCCTGAGCTCACAGATGAAGAGAACAGTGTATCCATACGAGGTCCTGATAGATATACCCGAGCCGATCTCCTTTGAGGTTGATCTTCCCATCTATCAGCAGGGAAGCTATGTACCCTTCACAGAATCCGGATCAGTTTTCAGCGGCCCGGTGGTCAAGGGCTTTACCGATTCCCTGCGGAAACTACGAATTTACCTTCCCGCCGAGCTCTCCCGGAAAGTACAGGAACAGGATGCGAGGCTGTTATGATTGAAGTCAGCGATTTACTGGAGGGAAAAATCCCTCCATGGGTCCGTCGATTTGTGAAGTATACCGGCCGGGGAATCAACCACCACTCTATGATCAGAGAAAACGACTCGGTGTTAATCTCGGTCTCCGGTGGAAAGGACTCACTTGCCCTCAGTTTAGCTCTGGCCTTGCGAAAGCGATGGCTGCCGATTGACTACCAGCTGAAAGCGTTGCATATAGACTGGGCCGAGTACCCCATTCCTGATGATAAGATGGAGGAGCTGCAGGAGTTTTTCCGGGAACTCAATATACCCTTTGAGACTACCCGTTCCCACATGTTTGCCACCGGTTTCAAAGGAAAGTTTAATTGTTACCTCTGTTCGCGAAACCGACGCAGGATTCTGTTCGAGTATGCCCGGGACCACGATATTTCGCTTATCGCGATGGGACATCACATGGACGATATTGTTGAAACGACCCTGATTAATTTGTGCTTTAGGGCTAAATTTGAGTCAATGAAGCCGGTACAGGAGTTTTTCGGGGGCAAACTACATGTAATTCGTCCGATGTGCGAGGTAAGGGAATCGAAAATTGAAAAGATAGCCCGGGAAGTTCGTATGCCGGTTGCAAAGGCTCCCTGCCCCTATGATAAAACCAATATCCGATCCCAATTAAAGCCGATTGTATCAAAACTTTCTTCACTTGATCGCTATACCCGTGAACATATTTATGATGCTCTGAATTATACTAAAGATGAGCCTAAATGACTTGCATCAAGCTGAATAGTCACGTATTGTGAATTATAAGGACAGGACGAAATGAAATACTCAAAAATAATGAAAGAGAGAATCAGGCGAGTACAAGTTTTGTTTAAGGAACTTGGCTATGACCTTTTCGACGAAGAGCGTCTAGAAGAGAGTTATAGTACCGCCTTTGTGCACTCCAATGGCCTGCAGGGCATGTTTTTTATTGAAAAAGAAAACCGCTTTTTAGAGGTGGTATATAATCTAACCTTCAGTTCACAGTTAGCAGAGTTTGTACAACACAAAATGCCGGAAGTGTTTGAAACCTGCTTTGAGTACGGCTGTTATATGAGTACCTTTGCCGATGAGTATGCAATAAATATTTCTCTTTTCAGCAAAGTATACTTTTCCGGATTAAACTACTACAGTTTAAAAGACACAATGGCAGACTTTTACCGCTGCAGCACCTCGGTAAAAGAATTAGTCAGTCTAACGAACGGATAAAGGGGCGGGCAATGGATATTCACAACAGCATGGAAGAGTTTGTTTATGAGACCGTAAATGAAATATTCGAGGAGAAGGCTAAAAGCGGATTCCCCCTGGCACACTGCTATCAATGCCGTCTCGATGTTGCCTGTTATGTACTCAATCGTATCAAACCCGAGTATATCATCTCCGGTCGCGGCTTAGCACACTACGAAAGTGACTATCAGGACCATCTGCAGACCAGTGCGGACATTGTTGCCTTGGTAAATGAGGGACTGCGAAAAATAGACTCAAGACGACGGCCCTATTACACTAATAGTCCGCAAGAAAAACCGGAAATTCCCGCAGGACCGGTATATAACTTCCCGGCGATTATCGGCCGTATTCTGCACGGAACTACCTTTGAGCCATTGATGAATATCAATGTGGCGCTGCTGCGGGACAGCGAGTCGGTACCGATGATCGACTATACCTGGCAGAACCCCTATTTTGTCGTCGAAAGTACTCGCGGCCACTTTACCTTTCTGCCCCATCCCGAAAAGGCGGAGCAGGCCGGAGATCAAAAGAGTTTTTCCTTTGAGGTATATATCGATGTGGAAGGATTTAGTCCGCTGCAGCATTTTTTTGAAATGAAGATACGCGCTCAGGAGGAGGTGCTGCATAACTTTTCGGCTCAGAATACCTACAAAATAGGAGAGCTGTACCTATTTCCAGAGGATGTGCCGATGGAGCAGAACGAATAAACAGCCTCGCGGAGGCTTATGAGTAGAACTCCGTGTGAGTAACGATATCCTGTACCCGCCCCGGTACTTCCTGCTCTACAAACAGAATCACCTTCTGAATTACCTCATCACCATGTTTTTTAGAATTACTGACCAGCCCTGCCCCAATCTGGGAAAAGGTGGTGGACTCATGCAGATCGACCTCTGCGGCGGAGATTTTGAATTTGCTGTGGAGACGCTGTTTAAGAGACTGAACTACTCTGCGTTTCTCTTTCAGGTTGGTGGCATCGGGAAGGTATATAATAAACTGTATTAGACTTACAACCATAATTACTCTTCATCAACAAGGATATCTCCGATTGTATCGAGGCTCAGATCACTATGCAAGCGGTCTTCCTGGTGCTTCATCCGCTCTTTGAGGGGCAGATATTCCCGATTGTACAACGCCGCAAGACGATAGATATCGTCATTCCTGTAACGGGTTGGTATTTCAACCTCCAGTTTGTAGCCGCTCTCGGCAAAACCGCGCCGCATAATATGCACCGGATCGCTAATTGTCAGAGCAAAGTGGGGGCTGTAATACAGCAGAAAGACCAGCACCAGCAGCACAATTAAAACAAAAAAGGCCAGACTTTGCGCAGCTCGATCAACTAACTCCGGTTTGAGGGAAAGAAAAAAGTCGTAATTACCGATGCGCCGATGCTGATAATCGGTGGGTCCAAACATAGAACGGTAATAACTGTTCTCATATCTGGAATACAGGGTCTGCTGATCCTCTTTGATGATCAGCAGCGTGGGGAGTGCTTCTGCAAGCTGCCTGCTGTCGGTACCATCAAAGCGTTCGAGCAGGCGGGTCTCAGTTGTCTCCAGTACTTCGGCTCTACCCGGGGTCGACGGAAGGAGGGGTTGAATTAGGGTACACAAGAATAGAGTGGCTACAGTCACCGTGACGGCCAGGCTGGTGATCAGCGCCACATGTCGTTGAGCCATAGCAGAACCGGTGTACTTTATCTTTTTGAACACCTTCAGAACCCTGAGCAGGCGCAGGATCCGAGCCACCCGGATAGCCTTTGCAACTTTGAGCACATTAAACACTCCGCCTAAGCCGGAGAGGGTGCCGCCTCCCAGAAAAACTGCCGCCATAAGGGGCCCACTGTTAAACAGCAACAGCGGCACAGAGGCGAACAAGTCTATCCAGCCCTTCCGGTGCAGTAGATACTCACCAGCTTCCCGGCGGAAGGCAGCGGAAAAAAACCGAATTAAAAACTCAAAGGTAAAAAACAGGTCGAAAATGAAACCGCTGATCAAGAGGACTTTCCGTACCTCCCAGCTCCAGCCGCCAATGAGCGCCACATCCTCCAAAAAGGTCTGAATTAGTACCAGAATAATTGCCAGGACCACTAGGCCTTCGAAAAAACTGCGTATTCTCCCCTGTTCCACTGTTACCATCCCTGCTCGGCTGCAATTTTAAACAATTCATCGATCATTTTTATGTCGTACCCAAAATAGCGATAATTTTTCCGGGCTATACTAAACCAGCTTTTCTCCGGGCTAACCGCCCCGCGATCAATCTGCATATTCGGCTTATACTCATGAGCCAGACTGCTCAACAAAAGGGTTAGCCTTCCAGTAGCGGGGACCCGGGAATTATCAATAAAGGAGATATTACTTTCTACACCGCTGCGTATGGCAGCTTCGGGAAAATGTGGAAGCCTTTCAGCAAGTCCCTGAGTCACTTTATCAGCAACGCTGGGCTGAAAGTTACCACGCTGCCGCCGTACAGAGGAACTTGTCTCACGACCATCTCCGCTTACTAAGTAGACCGCCGGACGCAGCAATAGTGAAACCTTCAGCATGTGTTTCAGCTCTTCCTTACTCATTCGCAAACGTTGTACCTTTTCCAGCTCAAAACGTATGTAGTTGCGAGTTTGGTAGATCTGTTCGATATATTTTTCAGACAAACGGTAGGCCAGAGCGTTAAAGCTTCCGGTCAGAGCCCGCCGGCCTTCTCCGGTGTGAGCCACCTGCCCGGTCAGCTTCAGTAGCTCGATTTTCATCTCTTCCTGGGAAACCCTGGGCATCCCCAAAAATGCGGCAAAGGACATATCGAGCTGCTCAACTATGAACCGATTCATATATCCCTTCAGAGCAAAATCGGTTATTTTGAAGAGCTCGGTAATTAATATCGAGCGTATGTGGGCCCAACTTGTTCCGGGAAAAAACCGGTTTGAGGAGAGTGTCGGGTAAAGTGCACGCGCATTCAGCTCTAGAAAAGCCAACAGCTGCTCCTCTTTCTGCAGGGGGGTTTGATTTCGTAGTGCGGGATTTTCCAGCAAATGCCGGATAAATCCCTCCGCTTTTTCTTTTTCGCTACTCATTTACTCTTATTTCGTCAAAAAACTGATTTACATGATCCTTTGAGTGTAAAATAATTATACGATGATTCGGCTTTATGTGACACCCTTTTTTCTATCTCTTCTTCTGCTGTGGACCGGCTCCTACTCTTCGGTTTTTGCACGAGAGGTCCCCTTGCCGGAAGAAGAAGCCCCTAAGGCCTTGTTCTCCGCCGATCTCTACGACGCAGAGGTAGATTTTTTTATTGAGGGCAGCTGGACAGCCTCACTGCAGGGGGGCACCGGCATCACCTGGGGGGATGGAATTGAGGGTGTTCAGCCGGCGGTACTTTCGGATTTTACAGACGGAATTAAGTTTGAGCAGGTTCCGCAGCTGAGCCTGTCGCTCTGGTACATGGACCGTTACTTTTTCGAAACTACCATTACCAAAGAACAGCAGCTGGAGACTTTTTTATTCGGCTACTTCGGGCAGGAGGGGGAGTTTCTCCAGGAAGCCCGGGCCGGCAATACCGACATCGGACTGGGTGACTACGGTGTGTTATCTATCCCGGCCGCTTCGCGCCACTCCCTGGGCGCCTACAGCCGTTTTGAAGGTGGATACTCCGAACACCACCTGGCCGCACGCTACGATCCGGCCCAACTTGAAGAGCTTCACTTCCGCGGCAGCCGGCTGATCGAGGAGCAGCGGGTTGAACCGGCGGATTTTCGCCGGGGCCGCTTCTTTGTCCTGCCCGATGCGGAGATAGATTTTCTGCGGGTCTATGTGCGGGATGACCGGGACGGCACCGTCAGTGATGCTCAAGACCGCCGCTACCGCCGACTGGATGAGGACGAGATGGTGTATACCCTTGAAGAGGGCCTGCTGTTCCTGCGCCAACCGGCCACCTCGGACGTAGTGGTGTATTATGAGAAAGGCGGGGCCGCGGTTGGAGACTCATTACTCGGCAAAGAAGCCCTGGCCGGGCTGGACGGCAGCAAGCTTTCATTATCAGCCGTTCCGATTGATTTTTATTGGACTGCAAATTCCGGTGAACCGTATACAACCTATTTTCCCTTTGCCGGAATAAACGACTTTACCGACTGGCAGCGAACAATAGAGGGCAATAAAGCCCTCCTGCTCTACAGCCCCGGCCAATGGAGCCCCTTTGAGCTGCTGTCGGTGTATAACGCCGGAGCTGCGGTGAAGGCTGATGCGGGGAACACCACTCTGTGGCTGGCCGCGAAGAACTCCTCCGGGGGAAGCCGCCTGCCGATCGAGCAGTTTCAGGATGCGGATACAGCGCGCATCGCCCCTACCGGATTTGATCTACGCAGCCACGAGGCACGCTACCCGCTGTTGATTTATACCGATGAGAGCAGTTGGGCACAGTCGCTGTATGGACCGGGGGGCGGCACCGAACCGGTAGACCGGGAGCTGCGCTTTGAACAGCTCTCCCAGGCCGGCGGCTACAACCTCGGCAGTAACGCGCTGGAGGGCTCGATTACCGTGCTTAGAAACGGGGTGCCGGAGCAGCGCTTTACCTTTAACCCCGACACGGGGGAGCTGAACTTTTTCATTCCCCCCAGCCGGAATGAACGCATCGATATTCGCTATCGTACCACCAGCGCCCAGGCCATTGGGGGAGATATTTTTGCTGCAGCAATTAACCGGTTCAACTTTAACGAGCAGTGGTCGGCTGACCTAAACCTTGGTCTGCGCTGGAACGCCGACCCCAACGCCTATATTACCGAAGTCGGAGAGGCAGAGGGCTCAATGCTGGCGGCCGGGCAACTCAGCTATCAAAGCGACCGGCTCAATTTCGAAATCGAGTCGGGTGTAAATGTCCGCAGTCCCAATACCACCGGACGTCTGCGCCTCTTCGGTATGGACGACAGTGCCTACCCCGTTTCCATGAATCCCGAGCTGATGTATCCGGGTGCTCCGCTTACCGACGGGACTACTTTTGCAGGGGGCTACGAAGGTCCAGCAGTAACAGCAGACCTGCCCCACTCATCCCGGGGCAAGCTTTTTTTCAGCGACTACTACAACTACAGCTTTGCCGGGGGGTATCAGCTGCAGCACTACAGCTGGGACCCGCCCTCCGATCAAACATATAGCTACGCCCAAAGCGGCAGTACTAACCGCACCGGCCCTTATATCGCCGCCACCGGCAGCGAAACCGAGGGCAATGCAATGGTCATGGAGTACTCGCTGGCCGGCGGAGAATGGGCGGGTGGTGCTATTCCTTTAGCCGACGGCAACGGTGCGGTTGACTTGTCCCATGTCCAGGCGATTACCCTGCTGGTCAAGCATATCGGACGCAGCAGCTCTGAGCCTTCGGGAAGTATCAATTTACACCTCCTGCTGGGCCGTCTGTATGAAGACCTGGATGCCGACGGAAAGCTCGATGAGGAGGACTCGCCCCAGGACCAAGGTTTCGATTTCAATATCAATCCGACTACGTTTGTCTTACCGGTGGCCCCTGCCCTCAAGTGGTCACCCGAGAGCAGCAGGGTGAACAGTGAAGACCTGGACGGCAACGATGTCTTGGACGGCTCCTCAGCAACCCTCCCCGTCCCGGTTATCAAGAGCACCGTAGATGGAACTATTGACTCCGGCGCCCTGGCCTCACACAGCACCTGGAGCCGAATCACAATCCCCCTGACAGATGATGACCGCGAAAAATTGAAAGCAACAACCGGAATCGAATTTGTAATCGAAAACAGCAGTACAACAGAAGGGGCCGAAGGCAGGCTCCTGATTGCCGACATCGATCTGGAGGGGGCGCCCTTTACCGGAACCACAGCTGGTGGCACCGAATTTTCGGTTTTCACCAGGGCTCTCGATCCAGGGGGCAGCAGTTATAAGTCGCTGATGAGCCAAGGCGAAGCGGAGCTTCTGAACGAAGATTCTGTTTTTAACACCAAGGTTACCCGGGTCGAATGGGGCGCCCCATCGGGCTCCGATAACTGGACCCTGACCGGCTACCACACCCCTGTGCAGCTTGATGAGTACGAATCTTTTTCGTTTTTTATGCGGACGGATCTTGAACGAACAGAACCGGACTCTCCACCGGATAAGCTAACCCTCATTCTGAGAAACCCTCAGGACGAAGGGCTGGCGGTGGAATTCATTCCGCCCGAGGCACACCCCGACTGGAGGCGCTACACCTGGAAGCTGCACTCCTCCGATCCGGATGATAGAATCCTTGTAGATGGTAATCCAATTCCCGCTGCCCAATTGGTGACGCCGGGCAACGGCATAATCAGAAACAGCAGTGCAGTGGGAGTAAACGAGTTTTCCATAGAAGCGGACATTAGCTCTATCGGAGCAATCGAAATTGACGAGGTGTATTTGCACGATCCGCGGCTTGATATGGGTGTGGGCGGCAGAACATCAGTGGAGTATCGGTACCCCGAGGCCTTGATCAGTTTTGGAGGGACGCCGGTGCTGCACCAGCTGCAGTTCCGGCAGACTGTGTATGGGCGGCAGGAGGGTTACCAGGGAGGGCTTAGCCCGGCACCGGCGGCGGCCCTCTCCTTTACCAACGAGCTGGATTTCGGACTGCTGCAGAGCAGTATAGGCCTGTTCTACCACGGTAAGCTGGACGAGGCTGAGTATCTGCCGGCGGGGGGATATCGATTCAGTCTACCCCTGGCAGAGAGCCGGGTGCTGCTGAAAGATGCCTACCGCGAGCAGCATTACCACGAGTCTATCGATATTCTTCGATCAGCAGAGTTGGGTATTAACAGCCGCACGCAGAGCTCCCTCGACTTAAAAAGTACCCTGCTGTGGGAAAATACGGTACTGGACCGCACCTGGGATTTTTCCGCTCACCTACGGGAGTTCGACAGCTTTCAACTTAACGCCGACTCAAGCTTTCATTCCCGCAATGCCGGCATAGATGCCGAAGAGGGGCCGCTGGACCGCCGGTATGCCCGCTTTACCCGGCTGTTCTACCCGGAACAAACCTCCGGCCCCCGCTTTCGCGAAACAGACCACTCTTTGGGTCTCACATGGAAAGCCGACTGGGTCACGGGCCACGCAACTCACTCGCTGCATACGGGAACTTCGAGCCACCAAAACCCGTTCACCCTCACCTCCGGCGGGGGATGGAACGCCGACTTGACATTTTTTCTCGGAAAATCGGCAGCCAGGAAAATCAAGATCACCCATGGCTATCAGCGCGACAGCAGTTTTCGCGAGCGCTACGGGGAAGACACCGGTTTTATGGATGATTTATCCTCCTTGCCGGAGCGTATGGGGGAAACACCCTTTATTTGGACCGTCCTGCCGTATCAGGAACTGTGGTCCGACAGTCTGCCGCTGAGCTTTGAGGAGAAAACGTCGAACCAGCTGAAGGCCGACTATTCCGGCAGCAGCACTTTAGCTGTCGATCGCACGCCCGGTTCCCGTTTGTACGACCTCATCGCCCCCACCCGCTTTTCTGTGGGAGTTGAGCGCGCGCTGCAGCGAGATTTTGACAGCATAACCGACTTGCACCAATTTGAGGCTCTGTACCGGGCAACCGCTCTCAACCTTTTTGGGAGGCTTGGCCGGTATCCCCTCTTTCAATGGTATAGAACTGAAGAGATTAACCACTCCGTGCTCTATTCCGGATCCGTGGGTGACACCGAGGAGTCCCATGAAATAACCTTGGGCCAGTTTGTAGAGTTGAATATTAATCAGCAAAGTGTCATAGGAGTTGATACTAGCTGGCGGCAAAAACTCGGCAAAGGTGAACGCAGTATATCCGCCCGCCTTTATTGGCAGCGCAGCAGTCTTTTCGAGGAGACACTTCCCTTCGAGGAGCGAATCGACCCGCAGGAGGACAAGCGAATTGAGCATACCGAGGAGATTGAGTATACCCACAGAAACGATACCGGCGACAACCGGCACATCATTCTTACCGCCGGGCACAACAGTCTGTTAACCCTTGGTGACAGAGGCAGCCTGCGCGGTTTTGCCCGGATCGGCTACCGGCACAATGATAATCTAAACGAGGACTTTCGGAGCAGGCAGCACACTATTGCGGTTGAACTAGGGATGGAACTCACCTTGACCTTCTGACAGATCAACTCTCATATTTTGTCCCGTTACTGTGATTTTGAAAAATTTTGTACTATACTGATAGGTAAGAGCCGAAACAGACGCTCTTTACCTATTGAACTTAATTGATATAATGTAGAAAACATAGTAGAAAAGGAGAATATCATGAATTGGATAAATCGTAGCAGCCGGCTGCTATTACTATTTTTCCTGGTTATCAGTCCCATTGCTGCCCAGGAAACCTCCGGAGAACAGAATACGGACGAACAAATGGTAACCAGCGCTCCGGAAACCGGATTCAATATGACCATTGAAATTGGAGCTGAAACCTTCAACGAAGATGGAGAACAGGTAACCTACCAGCGCCTGGGGCTTAATCCGGAGTTTACCTTTGGCAAAGTTGGGGTCGGACTGGGAGTTACCCTGCATTATCGCTTTGTCGATGATCAGGGAGATAGTACTCTGGATATACGGGAAGAGGACTGGATACCCGAAGGGGATACCAGCTTTCTGGATATTTATCTGCCCCTCTTTCGTTATGTACGTTACGGACAGAAGGGTGATCCTTTGTATGGGAAAATAGGTTCAATTGAAGATGCAACCCTGGGAACCGGTTTTATCATGGCCAACTATTCTAATGCACTCTTCTTACCGGAGAAGCGCATTGTCGGTCTTGCACTTGATGTAGACGGACAACTGGTAGGCTTTCCCTACCTTGGCATTGAGACCTTTGTGGGTAATTTAGCACAACTCGATGTACTCGGTTCGCGGGTTTACGCCCGGCCCCTCATCGATACGGGCTTGCCAATTATCAAAAATCTGCAGTTAGGTGTGACCGCCGCTGCTGATACCAAACCCGATGCGAACTATTCATTTGAGGATGAGACCGGATCCGGAACCATTGATCCGGATGCGGTGAGCATGTTCAGTTTCGATTTAATTCAGCCCCTGCTCAGCAGCCAGGCATTCAGTCTGGCACTTTACAGTGATGCCGCCTTCCAGCCCGGCGGTGAAGAGTTGAACCGGGGACTTCTGGTTGGTATGGGCGGTGAAGCGCTCAGCTTTCTTTCCTACGGCTTCAACACCCTGTTTTTGGGGGATAACTTCGTTCCCTTCTATTTTGACGGTACCTACGATCTGTACCGGCAGTCAAAATACAGCATCTATTCCGGAGATACTCCAGTACCGGGCTACGCCGGATGGCAGGCAACCCTTGGTTTTAATTTACTGAGCGACAGTCTTGTCTTTCAGACCAGCTTAGACGCAGCCTTTGATCCGGATACGGATTCACCTTCAACGATGCCACACCTTCGTTCCACCCTTAAAGTGGGAGAAGGTCTGCTTCCGGGTATCTTTTTCGACGTGACCTACGACAAAAAGAACATCAGCGATATAGACGAACTATTCAGCCCTGAAGATGCGGTGGTTTTGGCCAATTTGAATTACAAAACCGGTCCCGCAGTCATTACTCTGGGCTATACGCTTCGTTACGTACCGGAAACAGGCTCGTGGGAGACTACGGCCAAACTTTCAAGCTCTATTACCATGTAGGGCTAAAGGAGAATAATTATGAAACGAATCATCACATTACTAATAGTTTCCATGCTCTGCATGCCGGTGCTGCTGTTTGCCCAGGATGCAGACCCATCTGCAACACTGGCGTATTACGAAGATGATACCCAGATTGAAATATTAGACAGCGCCCGAGTACCGGTAGAGGTGTATTTCGGGATGGAGCTGCAGCCGGGAGATACAGTACGCACCAACGCCACCATAGCCGAGCTTCAGCTTGAACCCAACGGTTCAATAGTCAAATTATCCCAAAATACCGTTTTCACGGTAGATGAACTGCAGAAAGATGCGAACACCACCAACAAGTTCAGTATGGCAGCGGGAAAAATGCGGGCAATTGCTGCCAGAACCGGCCTGGGGAACCGCTATCAGGTGAGTACTCCCTCGGCGGTATGTGGAGTGCGTGGTACGGACTTTGGAATAATTGCAATTCCCGGCCAGGAAGAGAGCGCATTTGTAAACCAGGGAGTAGTTGAGTTTATGCAGAAAACCTCGCAGTCCGCAGTTACCCTTACCCAGGGAATGACTGCGAACGCCCTAGCGGATACCTTCGAGGCAGTTCGGCTTTCCCAGGAACGCCTCCGGGAGCTTTTGCAGGATATGCAGTTTGAACGGCTGGATCCGAAGGAGGTCCCCGGGCACGAGCTTGTTGCTGAACAGGAGACTGAAGAAGAACCGGCAGAAGAGCCTGAGGCCGAAGAAGCTGAGGAGCCGACCGAAGAGGAAGAGCCGGAAGCAACGGAAGATGCAACAATTCCCGGTGCAGCGCTTACTGCTGCCGGTGGCGAAGCTGCAGGTAGTGCAGATGCCGCTGGAGCTGATGAGGGAGATGACGGGGAACAGAGCGCCTTAGCCCGGGCTATAGGCGAAATTTTCGGTTTTGAAATCGGAACGGTAACCATGCGTGGCCGCACCTATTCAAAGGCCGTGGTTAAACCTCAGTTTGAAATTGGAAAACTCAAGTTAGGCCTGTATCTGCCGGTTGTATACAACGATGACCTTTTTGATTACAGCCAGTGGTACCGTCCGGCGGGCAACAACGAGTGGTCCTTTGGTAGTGACTATGATTGGAGCAGTGAACCGGGAGAGGCGGCACAGGATGCCTTGATCGACTTGGCCTTGAAAATTCACTATTTGGAATGGGGAGAACAACGGGATCCCTTCTTCCTTAAGCTTGGAAATCTGCACAATATGACCATCGGCCACGGAACGATTATGAAGAACTTCGCCAATGATCTTGAGTTTCCCTCGGTACGCCGAGTCGGATTAAACATGGGTATTGACCGTGAGAAGAGCGGTTTCGAACTTGTGGTAAATGATATTGCCCAGCCGGAAATTTTCGGCGGACGCTTTTATGTCAGACCAATCGGACGCTTTGCTATGGGGGTCAGTTCAATCGTCGATATAGATCCTCTTTCCACACTCGAGGGAAGTAGCCAGGAACTTACAAATGTTGACAGCATGCGCTTTGTAACGCTTGGTGCGGATATGGAACTGCCGATTTTTGAAAACGATGTACTCTCCATTATTCCCTTTGCGGATGTGGCGGCTATGGTCCCTCAGAAAAACGGGGAAATGCAGTGGGATATGGTCTACAACTCCGGGGGTGGGACCTTTGCAGATTCAGTCCGCAACTACGGTCTTACCTCCGGTATTTTCGGGAATCTTCTGTCTGTAGACTACAACCTCGAGTGGCGTTACTACCACGGGGTGTTTCGGCCAACCTTTTTCAACACCACCTACGAGCGTAATCGCGGAACTCTGGCTGTAGAGATCAATAACTATCTGGCTTTTCTTGACGGTACCGGAAGTGGTTCAAGCGACTATGAGGACTCGGTTATGGGCATCTACGGCTCTGCCCACACGGTCTTGTTGAACCTGGTAGATGTGAAAGCCGGATACATGTGGCCATGGCGTTCGATAGATGAGTTGGACGACCCGAGCAACTTTAACGATGAGTTTAGCCTTTCGCTGTATCTGCTGCCGGAGGCGGCCAGGATTACGCAGGTGTATGGTGGTATCGAGTACTCACGCACCAATTTTATACCGGCCTTTACCGAAGATGAACTCAGCCTGTTCGATGCCTACACCTCAGTGAAAGGCGAGGTAATATACCCGGTGGCACCTTCTTTGGACATCGCCGCCATCATCAGTACTTCTGTACGCCAGGATGATGCGGGCAACGTAGTATACGATGCCGATGGAGACCCGGAAATTGTACCGAATATAACGATTGAAACTCGGGTACACTTTTAGTACTCTTAGGCTATGCAGAAAGAAACCACACAGCCCCGGAGGATTCACCTCCTCCGGGATTCAGTAGCCCAGAAAATTGCGGCCGGCGAGGTTATCGACCGGCCGTTTTCTGTGGTCCGGGAACTGCTCGATAACGCTATCGATTCCGGGGCCGACAGCATAGACCTGTACATCGAGGGCGGCGGTATCCGCCGCATTAGAGTCTTGGACAACGGAAGCGGCATGGACCGGGAGGATCTGGAGCTGTGCTACAAGCCCCATGCCACCAGCAAAATTTCGGCGGTGGGAGATATTTATAATCTGCACACTCTGGGCTTTCGCGGAGAAGCCCTGGCAAGTGTAGCCGCGTGTGCAAAGCTGACCATCACCAGTGCACCTGTCTCTGCCGAACCCCACACCCTGGAGGTTCGCAACGGTTCCCCAATCCGCCTGGAACTCTCCCGCGGAACCCAGGGAACAGTTGTTGACGTGTCGGACCTGTTTTATGCGATGCCGGGACGAAGGAAGTTTCTGAAAAGTCCCGGAGCAGAGACAAGTGCCTGTACACGCACCTTTATCGAAAAAGCCTTACCCTTTCCGGATATCAGTTTCCGGCTGTTTACCGACGACCAGTTAAAACTATATCTGCCCGCCGCAGATTTGCAGAAGCGGATTGCAGCTGCCTACCCCAACCAGGTGGACCCCAGCTTTCTCAATTCAGTGGAAGAGGAGGCCGGCCGTTTCAAGATAAAGGGGCTCCTAGCCTCACCGGCTATTCACCGCCGGGATCGTCGAAATATCCAGGTGTATGTAAACCGTCGTCGGATTCAGGAATTTTCACTGGTCCAGGCAGTTCACTATGCCTACGAACAGCTGCTGCCCGGCGGTAGTTTTCCGGTGGCTTTCATTTTTCTAGAAATTGACCCTGAGTTAGTGGATTTTAACATACATCCGGCCAAACGCGAGGTAAGAATAAACAACCTGCCGGAGATCCACCACCAGCTGGTACATACCCTACAAGAGCAC
>JAIPFV010000069.1 GCA_021736475.1 Spirochaetia bacterium
GGTTACCACCACTCCTGCCCGTAAGGGCTACCTCAAAGCCGAGTGGCTCCATCCAGGACTGCACATAACCGCAATGGGTTGTGATACCGAAGAGAAGCAGGAGCTGGAATCGGCAGTGTTAGGCAGGGCTGATGTGTTGGCCTGCGATTTGAAAAGCCAGGTGTTCCGCTTGGGTGAGATGCGTTCGGGAATAGAAGCCGGGGTTATTAGCGAGGATTCACCGATCCGCGAACTGGGTGAGATGATCAATGGAGTGAAGACAGGGCGCGAGAATGAAGAACAGATCACCGTCTGCGACCTGACCGGCGTTGGTGTGCAGGATACCATGATTGCAATTAAAGCCTACGATTTGGCTGTCGATCAGGGAATGGGAACAAAAATACCACGCTGACCCGCGACGTTGCAGAAGTCGCGATACACGCGCGGAGGAGATACAAAAATGGCGAAAAAGCAGGTGTTTTCGGAATCCGAATACCGTCGACGGGTGCGCGAAACCCAGGAGCGAATGGACCATCAGGGAATGGAACTGTTGCTGGTGATGGATCCGGCTAATATGAACTATCTGACCGGTTATGACGGATGGTCCTTTTATGTGCATCAGGGAGTAATTGTGTCTCTGACCGATGAATATCCGCTCTGGTTTGGTCGTGAACAGGACTCGAACGGGGCCCGATTAACAAGCTGGCTGCCGGAGTCGCATCTGCACGGCTATCCGGATAAATACGTGCAGTCCCGTTATATACATACTATGCAGTACGTGGCCGGCTTGCTGCGGGACAAGGGCTTGGGAAATAAGACCCTGGGCCTGGAGATGGACGGCTACTGGTTCAACGCCAAGATGTTTGTCGAGCTGGACGAACAGCTGCCGAATGCCACCCTCATGGACGCAACCAATCTGGTGAATTGGGTTAAGACGGTGAAAAGTCCACCGGAGATAGAGTATATGCGGCAGGCCTCCCGCATTTGTAACAATGTGATGCAGACAGCAGTTGAGAATATTGAAGTGGGGGTTTGGGAAAAGGATGTAGCGGCAAAGGTGGTTGCTGCCCAAATTGCCGGTACCGATGAGTACGGAGGTGATGCTCCGGCCATATTCCCAATTATGCCCTCCGCCGAACGCACCTCTAGCGCTCACCTGACCTTTGATCCCGACCGCCGCTATCAATCCGGAGACGTAGTACTGCTGGAGTTAGCGGGAGCGCGGTACCATTATCATGCCCCCCTGTCAAGGACTGTCTTCTTGGGCCGCCCGCCGGAGGATTTACAGAAAGTTGCCGAGGTGGTGGTGAAGGGGCTCAATGACACACTTAGTTATATCAAGCCGGGGGTTACCGCCGAAGAGGTCGAAGAACGCTGGCGCAGCAATTTAAAGGGTACTGGAGTAGAGAAGCCCTCGCGGGTAGGTTACTCTTACGGCCTGAACTTTGTGCCGGACTGGGGTGAGCATACGGTCAGTTTGCGTCCGGGCGATAAAACTGTGCTGCAACCGGGTATGACCATCCATTTTATGCCTGGTATTTGGCTGGACAAGTATGGGTTTGAGAACAGCGAACCCTTCTTGGTCACAGAACAGGGCTGCGAGAAGTTTATTGATTATCCCCAGCAATTATTTGTAAAATGAGGTTCCTCACACAGCCAAAGGAGTGATTCATGAAGGTATGTAAATTTGGAGGCAGCTCGGTAGCTGAAGCTGCGCAGATTAGAAAAGTAAAATCGATAGTTGAACAAGATTTAAGCAGACGGGTAATTGTGGTATCCGCCCCTGGAAAGCGACACAAGCAGGATGAGAAAATTACCGACCTACTGTACAGCTGCCATGCCATGGTGCAGAAGGGTGAATCGATAGCTGCGACCTTCGAAGTTATTCGCTCCCGCTTTCTGGAAATTGCCCGGGAATTAGATTTAACCGATAGCCTTGAAGATGCACTAAATGAGGTTGAAGAGAAAATCAAAGCCGGTGCTTCTGCGGACTATGCGGCCAGTCGCGGAGAATACCTGAGCGGGCTGCTTATTGCACAGTTTCTGGAAGCGGAGTTTGTTGATGCGGATCAGGTGGTACGCCTTACTGATGACGGACAGGTACATGAAAACTCTTATCAGTTAGTTGCGCAAAGAATGATGGAGCGGAAAACTTATGTGCTGCCCGGCTTTTACGGGGCTACTCTCGACGGAACTCTCAAGACCTTCTCCCGTGGAGGTTCCGACATATCCGGAGCAATAGCTGCCCGGGGGGTAGGAGCTGAGGTATATGAAAACTGGACCGATGTATCCGGTATTTTAATGGCTGACCCGCGGGTAGTGGACCAGCCTAAACCGATAGAAGAGATTACCTACCGAGAAATTCGAGAGATGGCTTCGGTAGGGGCGAATGTGTTTCATGAAGAGGCGATTGCTCCGGTAAAATCACTTGGAATTCCTATCAACGTGAAGAATACTAATGCCCCCGAGGATAAAGGGACCTTTATCGTAGCTGAACGGGATACCTCCAAAGCAGCGGTAGTGGGCGTTTCCGGTAAGAAACCCTATCGGAAGGTACTGGTCGAAAAGTTCATGCTGAACCGTTATCCGCAGTTTCCTCTTCAAATTCAAGAGTCCCTCAAGAAACTTTCAATAACCATAGATTTTGAACTAAAGGGTTTCGATACCCTGGCTCTGTTTGCAGCCTCGGAGGGCGAGGTTGATTGGGCAGGACTTGCCGGGGCGGTTGAAAAGAATCTCAATGCCGACAGCTGTAGTGTTGGTGAAGAAATAGCAGTACTCGGTGTAGTCGGTGAGGGATTAGCGGCTCATGGACAGGTAGTTGGGATGGTATTGGAGACACTAAAAGAGCACTCAATCCCGGTTGAGGCGCTTAACTATGGTGGATCTCCAATAACACTGTTGGTGGCGGTGCCCCTAGAGTCTTATACCCAAGCCTTGCAGGCCCTCGCCAAGGCTGTAGAGCTTCTATAATTAGTAGCTCTGGTTCTACTCCGGTACGGCGACTTGTTCCATACGGGCAGTGAACTGACGCTGCAGCGATGCATGGATGACAAATCGAAGTTGTTCTTTGATTTTGTCATCCATAGTTTTATCAAACAACAGAACATGCAGGGTTTTGTTATTCGGCAGGCGCCGTTTTATGGTGATAGTACCGGTAAGTCCTTCTATAGTATAACCAAGGTCAATAGTAATATTGTTAAGCTTACTGCGCATCGATAGGGGATGTTCTTCTTCTAAAGTAAAGGAGAGTCCTGCCGTACTCACATCATGTAGATACGCCTTAAATCGAACTTCCTTGCGATAGAAAGAAAGATGGGTGATTTGGTTGCTGTTTGAGCCGAATCTTACATATTTTCGCTGACCCTGGGCGTGGAGATTGCTCAATACATTATCAAGCTGGGAGGTAAACTCTTCAACCGCCTCTTCAGCAACCAGGGCAGAGCAGTTATCCACCTGGGTAAGATACTTTTCCGCCCAGATTTTAGTTTCGTTACTGTGGGTGATCAAGAATATATCGATGGAACGGTTGGAGCTCTGACGAGAAAAATCACGAATTGTAGTAATAAGCTTAGTATCTCCCGGGACAGCGTCCAGATTTATAAATACGATCGCACCATTATAGTGAAAAATGAGGGGGAGACCCCGCTTGTAGTCCGAAAGAGTGTAAATCTCATACTCTTCACGAATAATATGTTGAACCACGCTTTGATGAAAATTTCCCTGCGGAAATAGGTAGAATAATTTTCTACCGGCCGGGAAAAGAGGCATATCCATTTTTTGATCTCCTATCCTGTACAAGACTACCTAAGCTTATGAAAGATTATACAGGTTTTCTATAAATTTTCAAACAGGATAAAATCTCCATAAACATCTTTTTTGCTAATTTTTTGGAGATGCTTCACCTCGATATCCTCTACCTTTTTAATCACAGTATGGGAAAGCTTTTTAAGATACACCCGTCCGGAGACCGGGTCGAACAAAACTTTTCTGGCAATATCGGATTCAACATCCTGTGCATCAATTGGAATTTGCTCGGTCTCTAAAAACTGAAGGGCAAACCTTGCGTTATTCGTTCCCACCTTGTTGGCCGAATTCAGCACATTTCCCCCTCCGAAAACCTTTGCTCGCAAGTTTTTACGGCGGGCTCCGTTTTTCAGCATTTCATTTATCAATAGCTCCATTGCATACACCCCGTATCTTCCACTTTTGTCCGCTGCATTAAACCCTTTGAAGGTGCCGGGCAGCATGTAGTGGTTGAGGCCTCCTATCTTCAGTTCTGGATCATGGAGAGCCACGGAAATACAAGAGCCGAGTACGGTCGATATGTAGATTTCTTCCGACGAGACATAATATTCGCCGGGATGAATAGTAACAATCTCTTTCTGGAATGAATAATTAAAGTGGGTATACATTATAGTGAAAGTATACGTAGAAAGAAGGTAAGAAGCAAATAAAAAGCTGCCGTGGAAAAGCTCCACAGCAGCTATATTGTTGATTATTGACGACGCTGTTCGCGACCTATTGCAAGTTCTGTTTCAAGGTCAAAGAACACTGCTTTTTCAAAGTGCGGTAGGAGGTAGATGGTATCACCTACTTGAAGTTTGACATTTGGACCTACCCGGGCAATAGCCTGGTGTTTGGCAGTATTCACATACACGTGAATTTCTGCACCGAGGGGTTCAATAACGCCCACGTTACACTTGATGGTCTGGTCCTTCATTTCTTCTTCGTGGTAGTCGAGGTCTTCGGGACGCATGCCGAATACAACCTGCTTACCCACGTAGTCCTTTAGGATATCTCCCTGTTCTTTAGGAATTTCCAACTTAAAGTCGCCCTCGTCAATGTAAACCTTGCCCTTCTCTTCGGTTACGTCGACGGTCATGAAGTTCATTGGCGGGCTGCCGATAAATCCGGCTACAAAGCGGTTGGCCGGGTCGTTGTAGAGTTCCAAGGGGCTACCAATCTGCTGGATAAGTCCGTCCTTGAGCACGACAATCTTATCGGCCATGGTCATAGCTTCCACCTGGTCGTGGGTAACGTAGACCATCGTGGCTTGAAGTCGATTATGCAAGGATGAAATTTCTGCACGCATTTGCACACGCAGTTTAGCATCAAGGTTCGACAGGGGTTCGTCAAACAAAAATACTTTTGGTTGGCGGACGATGGCTCGTCCTACAGCAACACGCTGCCGCTGTCCACCGGAGAGAGCTTTTGGTTTCCGATCGAGCAGCTCTTCGATGTCGAGAATTTTTGCAGCCTGATCGACTCGCTTTTTGATGTCTTCTTTGTCGAACTTACGAATTTTAAGACCGAACGCCATGTTATCGTACACCGTCATGTGCGGGTACAGAGCGTAGTTCTGGAACACCATAGCGATGTCTCGATCTTTTGGGGGAATGTCGTTTACGCGCTTGTCGTCGATGTAAAGGTCGCCTTCGGTAATATCTTCTAATCCGGCGATCATCCTAAGTGTAGTAGATTTTCCGCATCCGGAAGGACCTACAAACACCACAAACTCACGGTCTTCGATTTCAATGTTGGCATTATCAACTGCCCGTACATTGCCCTCGTAGACCTTACCAATGTTTTTTAGACTCACAGTGGCCATTTGAACCTCCTAGGTTTATCTTATGGCTATTAGCGTAATATGAAAGCACCACTCTGTCAATTAAAATTTGCAGTACCGAGTATTTACCGAGTATTAAGGGTTCTTACGAGGCGGGCTTTTGTCGAAGCCAGGTTGCTAAGTGGTCTCGCAGCAGTTCGTCCGTTGTTTCCGACTCTGCCTGTTTCTCAAGCCAGGGGATGATAACTTGGTCCCGGAGCATTGACCAATCTGCAGGCATTGGTGGTGGAAAATCAAGGTATGAGGCAGTTGGAATATAACCGACCAACGAAGGGTAATAGGTTGGCAGGATTTGCTCATTTACCTTCGGCAGGGCGGATAGGCCTCCTGCAATTCCAAAGGTCCGGGTCCGTTTGTACTGGGTAGCGGCTAACAGCTCCTCTTGGCTTGCGGGGTTCGAGAACCAGGTAATGAAGGCTTTGGCTGCTTCAATACCGGGTGCCCCATGGGGTATTCCGGCAAATAGCATATTCGGTAATACAGAAATAGTGTCTTCATCCGCCAACCACCTCAGTTTAAGGTTCTCACGTAATTGCGGTGAAAGTGAGTAAAAATCTGCAGCATCGGTATAGTAGCAGAGAATTCGTTTTTTGGCGATTAACTTATATGGCGGTTCAATTAAAAACTTTTGGCTAAACTCCCGTTCTGCGGTAAGGCCAGCATTGATTTGATAGGTCCACTCACGGATCAGATCTACTGAATCTTTCAAGTGTTGCGAATTCCATATCAGCGATCCTGAGCTGCCTTCATGAAAGTCAGTCTCTTTTAGCAGGGTAATAAGATACAACAGAGATGAATCCCATCTTAGGGAAAGCCCCAGTTTTGTAAATCCCTTTTCTGTTTGAGAGCTAAACTCCTGGTTAAGCTTTTTCACCTGCTCTAGATTAATCAGAAAGCTGTCTTGCTCCGTAATCTGCTGTTCTGCATGAAACATCAGCCCGGGAATTTGAAATGAAATCGGCAGCAGTACCTGCTGGCCATCGTACTGTCCCTGTTCAAAAGGTATGGGATAAAATCTATCAGCATCAAGCTTTTCCTCCATAAACAAATTCTCTAAAGATGCGAATTTGTTGAGGTACTGCTGTGAGTTTAGCTGTACATCGATAACAAGGTCAGAATTGACCCCTCCATTATCGCTCAGTTGTGCACGCGGCTTGTCGTTAAAGGCAATGACAAGCCGGTATTCATCTTGCACTGAGTTAAACAGTTCTGCGTATGAGGTAAACTCAGGACGATTGGTGCTGAGAATAGCGGTTGTGCGTTGTTTAGTCGGACAAGCAGTGAACAGTAGGAGTATAGATAGAGTCACTAGCAAGCTAAAGGTATATGCAGGTTTCATCGCTGCTACCTTACGTCTTTACACTGGGGGTTGTCAATTCCCGCCGGCTGTAGAATAATTGCATTATCCACAGTTTATAGGGGTTTTATAAGATTACTTATCCAGGTCCATTTTACCGCTACAGCACGTATCTTAAAGAGAAATATGGGGAAGCTGTCTACAGAATTTCAGTGGATGCCGGGTTTACCTGTCCACATCGTGATGAGCACGGGAGCGGGGGCTGCAGCTTCTGTGATGAGCTTGGTTCCCGGGCTGCATATCAGGAAGAGGTTGTGGGGAACTCGACGATAAAGATCAAAAGAGGTTCCCCCGTTAGTCCGGAGAGACTGGAGATAATCCGCCGGCAAATTGAGCAGGGCCGGGAGTTTTTGTATGGACGTTACGGAGCTGAGCGTTATATTCTCTATCTTCAGGCTTTTTCTAATACCTTTGCACCTATTTCCCAGCTGCGTAGAATCTATGATTTTGCACTTTCCGAGGCTGACTTTTGCGAGTTTATTGTGTCGACCCGCCCCGATTGTGTCAGCAAATCTCATGCCCAGCTCCTGTCTGAGTATATAAAGCCGGATCTGGATGTGTGGGTGGAACTGGGGCTCCAATCGGCCCATGATGCTACCCTTCGAAGGGTAAACCGCGGACATACGGTTGAGCAGTTCGAAGGGGCCTTTAATCGCTTGCGCAGTGCCGGCCTTAAGATTACTGTGCATCTTATTTTCGGGCTGCCCGGAGAATCGCGGGATGCAATTATGTCAAGCATCGACTATGTAGCATCCCTAGAGCCGGATGCGGTGAAAATACATAATTTGAATATTGTCTCCGATACGGCCCTCTCAGCCGAATATATGGCCGGCGAACTGGCTGTCCCTAGTGGCGATCGCCATCTCGGCTATGTGAGCGAGGCTTTGCAGCGCCTGCCGGCTGACACAGTAATCCAGCGGATTACCTGCGATACCACCTCCGATCGTCTTGTAGCTCCCCTCAACTTTACTCCGAAGGGGCAGTTTTACCAGCAATTGGACCAGAAAATGGCCCAACTTGGGCTGTATCAAGGGCAGCGGTACTGTAGCTGAGCCGGGATTAGTATTTTTGCTGTTGACAGCCCATTTCATTTTCCATAAAGTTATGGCATGGATGAAAAAAGCGGGTCTTCGACCGATTCTGATAGCGGGTTTGTGCAAAAGGTACTCTCGATCTTCTTTCGGGGAATGGATCCTGAGCGTGAAAAGAGAAGACTTCTCAGGGACATAGCCAAGGATCTCAAAAAAAAGAAGTATAAGTTCTACAAGCCGAGCAGCGGCGAGGCGCTTCCGGCTTTGGCAAAATTTTTTCATGATACCTACAAAGTAATTGGGCCGGCGCAGGTTTTCCTAGAACATGCCCAGTCCTCCAATGTTCTTAAAAACATGATTATAGAGACCTCTCTGCCTAAAGATGTACAGGCTATACGCGATGAATTGAGTGAAGAATCTATTCGTGCCAAAGCTGATTCTATGGACACTAAAGCATTAGCTAATGAATTGCGGGAAAAGATGGTCAGCTTTTTTTCCGGATTCAAGGGTGATAAGGTAAAAGAAATCGATAGCACCTATAATCTGCTCACTTGTTTTCTTCAGTTCATCCATTTTGATTACTATTTTCTGTTAAAGAAGTTTGACTCCAACCTGCCGGAACGGGATTTTGCCTATAATCCGAAGTTTGAGTCAATCAATGCCGAATATGTGAGCGATGATCTGAAGGACTTTTTAGAGGTCCTGCCGCTTATTCGTAAAGATGCCGATTGGGACCATCTGTTCGACATTCTGCAAAACTATAAAGAGACTGAAGTGATTAACCGTTCGGCCTGGAAGAAACTGCTGCGCACACTGGACGGCGTCACAAAAGAGGCTGTATTTGAGCAGATTGTCCGCCATGCCGATAGTGATCCCTATTTTAAACCACAATACAGCGAGCCGAACGAGCGAATTGTGGAAGAGTATATAAACAAAGTAAAAACTCAGTCTGAGATGACTGTCCAGAAGATCCTAAACGAGCGGCAGAACCGTAAGGTAGATAAGCTGCTGAAAGTAGTCTTCGGTACTACTGCAGTCTCCAGGATGAAGAATTATACCGAGAAAGAGAACCTCAAGTTCGCAAAAAAAATGCTGGGTGGTTATACCTATATAAAACCGCTGAATTACGTAAAGGCGTTTCTGCTGGATTATTTTAAGCGTGATATCAAAGTTCTCATCGATCTTCTGCTAATTCGCGGAAAGTGGTCGACAAATCTGATGAGCCAGCAGCTCTCTGAATCTTTTCATGCCGTTATGGAAGTCTCTGATCAACTCCTTAAGTTCGATGATGCCCTGGGCGAGGATGGTGAGAGGGGCGCGCGAATAAAAACGTATATGGCGAGGTCGGAGAAAGACAAAAACGCCATGGTGAGTCTGCGTAAGGTGCTGAAAGAGACCAACGAAGAGGCGCTTGATATTATTCAGACTACTTCACAAAACCTCATCACTATCGGCAAAGGCCTGAAGCAGGTGCTTGAGGATTACGATAAAAAGCCGCATGAGTTGATTATGAACTGGAAAGAGATCGAGCAGTATTCCGAGAAGGATGTAAAAGAAAACATCACCGAAATTTACAAGAAGATCTATTACTTTATTCAGCTTATGCAGTACTATGTGAAAAAAGCGAAATAAGCATTATATCCGGGCGTGTTCCAGCTCTAGCAAAAACTCTTTCCGGTCGGACCCGCCCCCGTAGTTTCCAATACCGCCAGAGGCAGGGAGTATTCGGTGACAGGGCACAATAATTGAAATAGGGTTACTGCCGACTGCACTGCCCACCGCCCTGACTGCCCGAGGGTATCCGCTTTCGGTCGCCACCTGACCATAGGTTCGGGTTCCACTTTTTTCGATAGTCAACAGATAATTCCACACGCTAAGTTGAAAGGGGCTCCCATAGAGCTGTAAACTCACATCGAAATCGATCACTTCCCCGTTAAAATAGGCTTCAAGCTGTCGTTTTAAGGCATCAATATGGCTGATTCCGGTGTGGGAAATGTCTCCGGTATCTGCAACGCGGGTGCCGGCTAGATATGTGCGCAGGGTGGACGGAAGCCGCACGCCCGGAGAGCGGTGGTCGGAGAATCCTGCATACAGCAGCTGTTCTTCGTTGAAGAGCAGGTGGAAAGGTCCCAGGGGGCTATGCATTTTGGCAGCGGTAAGAGTGGTCATGTCAATAGATTATCGAACAACCCAGCTGCATGGCAAGCCCCGGGGTGGCGGCGGCCGGGTTTTCCTGGGTGTCTGCGGCCTCCCAGGCGTAGGTGTCGCGGGGCTCTCCGGTCTGTACTGTGGCAAAGCCGAGCAGGGTAAAGCCCTGAAAGAGGTTCCACGAGAATCCCGGTGTAAAACGGGCGGATAAATCAATCGGATTTACCAGTGTCCTGCCCAGGATACTGAACCCTCCCCCGAAATCGTAGTTCACCTCACCGTAGTTGAATATGCCGTAGTCCGGATAGCCCGCCGAGTGGTCCTGGGACCAGCTTCCGGCCGGATACACGCGGGCTTCAACCCTAAAACTAAGGGTGTCGTCGTAGCCCACTGGTAACATGGAGTATACACCGGCGGTGTACAGCTGCCCCCTCCAGAGGGTACTCGGGACGCTGTCAGCAATGTGCTCCGGGTCGGGCAGTTCCAGGGAGCCGCTCACGTGCCAGTCGAGCCACAGGTTGCCCTGCAGACTCAAGTAGAGGCGGTGGTAAAAGTCAGCCGACTGCAGTGCTGTAGGGGCAGGGCTTTCTGTAATTCCGTCGCGCCCGTCGAACAGGTAGCCCCCCTCCAGTTTAATCCCGCCGGGCTTAGTGACAAGGCGGACCCCGGCACGGGTCTCTTCCAGTCCGGCCGGCTGGGCGCTGCCGACGGCGGCCAGGAGACTGCTTTCCGATTCACCGTCTGGGTCAATTTCCAGCAGCCCCGGGTTTACCAGCACCTCCACAAAACTGAAGGGTCCGAAGTAGCGGGAAAGGGAGGTAATCCAGGCGCTGGGGTCTGTAAACTCCTGCTGCATCAGGTTAGCTCCGGTACCGCGGCCGAAGATCTCGTCGGCTGCGTTGAAGATGAGCCCCTCGCCCCAGGAGAAGGGGGCTTTACCGATGACTCCCCGGAAGGACTCAAAACGAAACTTGCCGTAGGCGCGGCTAATGGTCTGCAGCGAATCGACTCCGGTGTTGTTGGGGAGGATGGCTGCACTAAGCTCGAACTGGGAGCGCACATTGCGGTTGCCGGTCTGGTCTATCTTAATCGAGGCGCTGCCGGCCCCCGAATGCAGCCAGCTGCCGGCGGCGGAGCGCTGCACCGAGTCGAACAGCTCCAGCTTTACGGTGGTTATGCTTTCGGCGCTTGCAGTAGAGCTTAGAAGAAGCAGTAGAACCACAGCCGCCAGGGCGGCGCGTCCTCGCACCGCTGTTATATAGGCCGCTGTCCTTATTGCGAGGCCGCCCCGTACGTGTGGTTTTGGGATTACCATGTCAGCTCCTCTAACGAGAAACGGCTGGATGGGATATCAACTCCGATTTCGATCGATTCGATCACAAACTCGGTGGAGCTGTTGCGTTTCATTTTGTCCTCGATAATAAAGCGCACGGGAAAGGTTTTTCCCTTCAGGCTGCGGTACTCTTCTATCCGCATCTCCTTCAGAAGTTTTTCGGACAGGCTGAACATATGCACCCTGCGGGTGACGAAGATTTCACTATCCACCCAGAGTATTTCCCTGGGGTAGGGTACGCCGCGTCCCTTGGCCTTAAGCTCGATTTTATAACACTCCTGTCCATCTATCTTTTCGGTTCCTAATAGAGTAGCGCGGTAGGAGTCCAGCAGCCCCTTTCCCCCGGTCATATCCTCGTAGGACATATCCGAGCCGAGCACTGAATCTCGCAGGGCAGCTCCCTGCAGGCGGATCACCTCGGCCGCATCGGGAAAGTACAGATAAATCTCATCGTCGGTCCGGAGGATTTTCTGCCCCCTCTCCTGGCGGCTGGTAAACTCGATTAGGGTTTTCTCTTCCCCCTCCGCCCAGGACTTGAAAGTGGTGACCTTCTCCCCGAAACGGTCGTTGATGATCATTTTACCCTCGGAGCGGGCTGTTTCATGGACCTGGTTTTCCTCCAGTTTCCGGATTATTTCCTCAGCCGATATGGCGAACAGAGGCAGGCTGCTCAGCATACTCACTGAAAGCAGGATGCCGATTAGTAGTAGTGTTTTTTTGTGGGCAGTGTGCATGATTAAACTCCTTCTATTATATTGCCCGGAGGGCTTCAACCGGTTTGATCTTTGCCGATTTTCTCGATGGAATAAACGAGGCGACCGAAGCGATAAAAGTGGAATACAGAAATACAAACAGGGTCGACTTAAAATTCAGCACCGGCCGGAGAATTTGAGAAACCTCCATATCTACCCCCTCCATGGCCGCTGAGAAGTTGAGACCGTAGATGGAGGTGGGATAGGTAATGCCTATACCGGCCAGGACCCCGACAAAGGAACCGATGGCGGCGATAAAAAAGGCTTCCAGGAAGAAAAGGCGGACTATTTCCGGACCGGTCATACCCATTGCATTGATGGTCCCGATTTCCTTGCGGCGCTCAAATATCGTCATCATCATGGTATTTATGATAACCGTGCTTCCCAGTAGAAAGAACATCAGGGCGATAATAAAGTAGATGGCATCGGCCATGACAACAAAAGAGTAGGTCTGGCTGATGTCCTTCCACATGCGGGCCTCCAATTGAGGCCGTCCCCAGTCTGTCAGGCTGCTGTTGAGCCCGGCGGCGAACTCTTCCGCCGAATAATTTTCCTTTAGTTTGATCAGAATTTCACTGACCGAATTATCCATACGCAGAAAGTACTGCACCCGGTCCAGGGGAGCCTGAAAAAAGCTGTTATTGAGCCCGTCGAATTGGTAGTGGGACAGGCCGGTAATTTTAAAGGTAATTGCATTCATCCCTCTGCCGCGGGTTTGGGTAAGCAGGGTAAAGTTATCTCCAATGTCAAGGTTCATCTCTTTAGCCAACCCGGTGGCTACCAGCACCTCATTCTGTCCGTTCCGGGGCATGCGCCCCTTCACCACGTACTCTTCAAGACCCTGGTACTCGGCTTCCCGTTCAAAATCCACCCCCTGACCCTGGGCTCGGTAGGTGCTTCCCTCTTTATAAATAGCGGTTGGAAACTTGATGCGCGGGGAGATCGTGCGGACCGCCTCCATGGACTCCAGCCGTTCGGCCAGTGCGGTATAATTATCTACTCCCAGATGCAGGGGGTTCAGGTGCTTGTACTTTTCGAATTCGCTGTGGCGGATACGTACTTCGCCGGTTACAAAGGTCTGCAGATTGTAGGCTACATCCTGCTTCATCCCTTCGATCATACTGAACAGAAATACAAAGGCCATCGCCGCTATGGCGACCGCCGACATCGACAGGATGCTGCGACGGGTATTGCGGCGAATATTTCTCCAGGCAATTTTGCGTAACTTCATATCGGGTTTCTCCTTTCGCAGCTGCGCTACTGGTAGCGCAGGGCATCGGTAATCTGTAGCTTCAGGGCCTTGCGGGTAGGGATGAAGGCCATCAGGACCGACAGAACCACGCCGGTGAAGAAGGCAGTAAGAATAGTAGCTGTGCTCCACAATCCGCGCATAATTCCGGTAATCCGGTAGCCCATATCAGCATCGCGCATGAGGGCAGAGTAATCTATGCCGTTATTCACCAGCGGGATGTTCAGCAGTACCCCTATCAGTACTCCCACCGAAGCTCCTATCAGCCCGATTCCTCCGGCTTCAATGAGAAAGGCAAGACGAATCTCGTGCCGTCGCATCCCCAGAGCCCGGAGCATTCCAATTTCCCGGATTCGTTCATACACCGACATCAGCATGGTGTTGGATATTCCCACTGCTGCGATAATGAAAACCAGAAACAGAATAACCTTGCTACCGGCACTTTTAGCTGCGGCCAGGGCTACAAAATCCTTGCCCAGAATTTTCCAGTCGACTATTGTAAGGTCTGGGCGGTCCTCCAGGGCTACGGAGCGGATTTTGGAGGTTTGTTTCTTGATGTCCGCCTGGTAGGGGAAGCTGGTATCGATCTGGGTTACGCTTCCATCCATCTGCAGGTAGTAATCGGCGGTTTTGATCGGTATAAAAATTCCGGTGCGGTTAACCACCGGATTGGGGGTATTTGCCAGTCCGACGATCTCCAGATCTATCGTCTGGAAGAAGCCCTCCTTGGTGCGGGTAACGATGGTCAGCGGGTAGCCCACTTGTGCACCGATATCCTCGGCCAGCCAGGCGCCGACAACCGCCTCGAGGCGGTCCTCTTTCAGAAAGCGCCCTGCACTGATTGATTCATCTATAAGGTAGACCTGCGGGTCCCTTTGGGGATCGATAGCGGTAATTTGGGCTTGAATCGAGCCGGACTCTGGGTAGGGGTCTTTTTGCATGATCAGTTCACCCCTGAACACCGTACGTGGAGCGGCATCGATACCGGCGGCCTCCAGGTCTTCAAGTATGGGCTGCGGGTTATCAATGCTGTGTTTGAGGGGCAGGTTCTCATGCTCCTCCCAGAACTGTGCATCCATTATGCGGGCCGAGCCGGTTTCATAAAGTACCAGGTTACGGGTGGAGTCTTCCTCTATACCGACCAGCATCGAGTCGATTAGGATAAACAGGGCCAGTCCCACTGCAATGGCAATTGAAGTAATCATGGTCCGCCGTTTATGACGGAATAGATTCTTGAAAGCTAAATTAACAAGAAATTTCATGTAACCCTCCTTTATCCGCTTATCCGCGGCTTCCGACTTTAGTGCCGCCGGCCGCACGCCGGGTAAGCTCGTCGCTGTGGATGAGGCCGTCATGCAGCCTGACCAGCCGATGGGCAAAGTCCATTACCATCTGGTCGTGGGTCGAGAAGATAAAGGTTGTGTTGTGTTTCGCATTCAGAACCTCCATCAGGTCGAGGATATCCTGGCCGGTCTCGGAATCGAGGTTGGCCGTCGGCTCGTCGGCCAGCACAATGTCCGGAGACTTTATCAGTGCCCGGGCAATTGCCACCCGCTGCTGCTGTCCGCCGGAGAGTTCCGCCGGCTTGCGGTGCATCATCTCCTCCAGACCCACCTCTTGCATTATTTTTACGGTGCGTTCATGGAGTTCCTTCTCCGTGACTCCCAGCAGAGAGAGGGGAAAGGAGGCATTTTCGTAGGCGGTAAGCACGGGGATAAGGTTGAAGGACTGAAAGACAAAACCGATTTTTTCCCGCCTTAGAAGGGCAAGTTCCTTCCTGGTCTTTTCTGCTATATCCACCGAGTCGATGTGAATGCTCCCCTCATCGGCGATATCCAGGCAGCCAATTAGGTTCAGCAGGGTGGTCTTTCCGGAGCCTGAAGGCCCGGCGATGGACAGAAACTCTCCGTTTTGTATCTCCAGGTCTACCCCTCGCAGGGCCTGGACTACCGTCTCTCCGGAGCGGTACTGTTTTTTTAACCCATTAATCTGAATCATTTTCTCCTCCTACTTGCTCTTCTTCATTTTTTTGGTTTTGCAGTTTCTGTAACGCCGCCAATCCGGCGGGACTTCCCAGGTCCATGCTTTCGATTGCCGAAGAGGGCATCAGCATGATGGAGCCCTTGCTCTGCCGGAGGCCGTCGTAGACCATATTCATGGCCCGCAGCTGAAAGGCCTGGGGATTTTCCCGGTAAAACTCATTGGCCCGGGTCATTTTTTCAGCAACTGAAATCTCCGCATCCCCCAAAATCTCCCGAGCCTGCTTTTCCCGAAAGGCCTGAGCCTTGCGACTCATGATGTCCTCCAGTTCCTTTGGAATGATAATATCGGTAAATTCAACTGAGAGAATGGTGATTCCCCAGGGGTTTGTTTTTGCATCCAGAATTCGCTGCAGCTCCTTGCCTACTTCGTCCCGTTTGGAGAGCAGGGTATTAAGGTCGTGGCTGCCGATGGAATCGCGTAGGGCGGTTTGGGCTGAAAGGGTCACCGCCTCAAGAAAATTCTCCACTTCGAGAATTGCCTTTTGTGGGTCCCATATCATCCAAAAGCAGATTGCATCGATATGCACCGGTACATTGTCCATGCTCAGAGTCCGCTCCGCACTAAAGTCGGTTACTCGGATCCGTGTATCAACCTTGTTCGCAATCCGGTCGACGAAGGGAATCAGAAAAAAGAGCCCCGCTTCTTGGACCCGTTTGAATTTACCCATTCGGAGAATGACCGCTTTGTCCCAGTGATACATAAGCTGGGTAGTTGAGGAGAGCATCAGTGCCAGAGCCGGTATCAGATACGCAAGGGGATCCATGGTAGCGGAAACCTGGAATAATACTATCCAGCCGGCCAGCAGGGCAAACAGCAGCATGTTCCAGATTGACACCAATGCTATGATGATTCCGGATACCACAACTGCCAGGGTAATTCCCTGCAGCTCTAAATCGGTAAACCCGAGTCCGGTCAGTTCAAATACCGTCACCGCGGCGACCGCCAGAATGATAAGTACCAGCAACGAAAAGGTGTTAAAGATAAAATCCTTTTCCAGGTGAAATGACGGCAGGTTTTTAATGCGGGTATACCGTTTTTTTAAGAAATTCATATGCGTCCTCCTTGGCCGATTTTATTCACGATCCTGAAGCTCCTGCAGATGATCGATAATATTCTGAATTGTAAATCCGTATGAGCCGGCTTTCGAAAGGAAATCGCGGCTGATCTGGGACAGAATTCGCTCCCGTTCGATATCATCAATTTCTATCTGCTTATCTGAAATGAAAGTTCCCGTTCCCTGTTGGGTATTTACAATTCCTCTGATTTCCAGCTGGTTGTACGCCTTGGCAACGGTGTTGGGGTTGATTTTAAGATCCACCGCAAGACTGCGTACCGTCGGAAGCTGATTGCCCTGCTGCAAACGGTTGTCGGCAATCGCCATTTCTATTTGAAGGATGATCTGCTTATAAAAGGGGACTCCGCTTTTGGGATCTATTGTGAATTTCAGATCTTCCATCTTTTTGGGTGCCACAGTCGCTGCCCTCCCTCTGCAGAAATGTTTGTTTGTACTAAAGCTATAGTACAATAATAAAATAGCCCTTTGCCGTAGATTTGTCAACTAAAAATTCCGGAAAAATTTTGGGAAACCCTAGAAATATGAGGTACTAAATTGAAGCATCGGGACGAAACAGGCGGTTGTGTGTAATAGGAGGAGTTATGAAAACACAATTAATTTCAAGTTTGCCTGCACTGAAGGCGGTGTGGTCTTCAGCTTTGGTCCTAATTTTTGTTTTGTCTTCGACACTAGCGCTGCTGGTCCTGCTGCCCGGCTGCAACCAGTCCCCTGCAGTTTCAGGGCAGTCCGGAAGCAACGCACTTCACTCTACCGATGCCCTTCACACGGCAGTCTCGGCTGTATTGGACCTGGAATTTCCCGAAGAGCGCTATGCGGGCTTGCTGAGCCTACATTTGCAATATCCCCGGGCCTTTTCACCGGTCATATATCTTGCACAGATAGAGAGTGCGGCCGGCAGGATCACGGCTGCTGAAGAATGGCTTCAGGCCGCCAGAGAATCGGCAACCAGAGAATCGGCAGCCGCCGGAGGGGGC
>JAIPFV010000070.1 GCA_021736475.1 Spirochaetia bacterium
GAAGTACCCACCAACCGCATCCGCGAGCACCTGGTCAAGCTTACCTCTGCAGACAAAAGGATACAGATGACCCAGGAACTTGTGTATGTAAAACCGGTGGATCCCACGCACTCACGGATTAGTTTTATGCTTGAATCCGAAAGTACACCGGAGATCTACCGGCGTATTCTTAGCAAGGTGCTGAAGGGCTAGGCGGCCATCATAGCTGAGGCTCCAGTCTAAAATCCCAGTTCCAGCAGCCAGGACGAAAGCCGCTCCTCCCGGGCTTTTAAGTCGCCGTTACCAGAGTACTTGCCCATGTGTTTCTCCGCCACGAGGCGGCCGTCCAGCATGAACAGGACCCGTTCGGTTTTTGCGGCAACCTTTACGTCGTGGGTAACCAGCATAACCGTGGTTCCTCCCCGGTTGACTCCGGCCAGGAGCTCCATTATTTCATCGGAGGACTTAGAGTTTAAGGCGCCCGTAGGCTCGTCGCCAAAGATGATATCCGGTTCGTTAATAAGGGCTCTGCAAATACCCACCCTCTGAAGCTGTCCTCCGGAGGCCTGGCTGATATCGTTCGTCGCCAGTTCGGCAATACCGGTTTTTTCCATCAGTTTCACCGCTCTCTTTTCAACATCCTTCTTTTTGACCGCTCCCCGGCGGCGGTTGTGTGCCAGATACCCCGACAGAATGATGTTGTCCAGAATTGAAAGGTTTTTCAGTAGATGAATCTGTTGGAAGATGAAGCCCATCTCATTCAACCGCAGCGCGGACAGCTCCTTTTCCGAAAGCCGGGATAACTCTTTTTCGTTAAACAGGACACTGCCATCACTCATCTTGTCCATTCCGCAGATGTTATAAAGCAGTGTCGATTTTCCCGAACCCGAGGGGCCCATCACCGAGACGAACTCTCCTCTCATAATTTTCAGGTCCACATCTTTGAGAACATTGACTTCATTCTGTTTGCCTACCACATAGGTTTTGTTCAGTTGTTTGGTTTCTAATAAAATGCTCATTCTTTTACTCCATTAATTATACTATGTTCTTTGATAGCCGAGATACTGAGCACCGTGGCTAAGGAGACGGTACCCATCAGAAGCAGGGGCATGAGAATATATGCCCGCAGCGGATCGATAATAAAGGTGATTTGGGAAGCGCCCATTTGTGACCACAGAATACTCACAAAACGCTGGCCAAGGGTGTTTGAAAAAACTGTTCCCAGCAGCAGACCTATCGCCAAAAGCACCAGAGTATTGCTGAGGTACTGGATGCGTATGTGCTGCAGGGAAAAGCCGATACTTTTCATAATTGCGATTTGCGAAGAGTCTTTGGAAATAATCATCTTCAGGAAAAGGGAAGTGATGAGAATCGATACGACCAGTCCGGCAGCAATTGCAACCAGGGTTACCCGGCCCAGTTGATCTATGGTGCTTCCGAGGGTCTGGTCTATATAGCTTTCCATATCAGTTATCCGGGCCGGATGGAACTGGTCAGAGTATTCATGCATTTTCGCCTGCATATCAGCTTGAGCAGCAAGGTCGAGACTCACCGTATACCAGAGCACTTTCGCGGGATTATAGGGGAGAATGGTTTTTGCGGTTCTGCCTCCGTTGGTCACATCCTGGTAGATTCCGCAGACAGTCATCTCTCTGGGGCTGCCATCTACCATTAGGCTTAGGCTGTCCCCGATTTTTCTGTTCATATCTTTGGCTTTAAGATAGGAGAGGGCGATTTCGTTTTCCCGGGCTGGGGCACCGCCTTTTACATAATCGAGGGGAAACAGGGTGAAGTCTCCCGATTCTATGGCGATGGTCTCCTTCTCGCCGTTATCGCTGAGCATAGTAAATTGGGATGTTATCAGCGGGGAGAAGCGTTCTACATCATCGTCCGCTTCAATGTACTCGAGCATATCGGAGAACCGCGCAGCAACTGATTCGGACTGGCGAAGATCCACCCGGATATCACTTCTACCTATGCCCATGTAGGAGATAAAACTGGGGGAGGTAATGGTTCCGAGAAAATGAACGGGAAGGATAATAATAAAAGTGCAGAAGAAGAAGATAAAGCCGAGCAGTGCAAACATCCGGAAGCGCTGGAACACATCCCGCATACCAAGAAACACATTTACATTGAACAGTTTACTGTTTTTGAGGGGCAGTATCCGAACTCCGGCGGAGGCTTTCCCTCCGATTCCTGCTCCCGCACCAGCTCGCAGGGCTTCTACCGCACTGATCCGGTTCAGTCTCCTGAGAATGAGTACGGTAGATAAAAGGACTATCAGGAATGTGAGTGCGGCCGCACACAGCGGAATCAGGTGCTGGACAAAGCTCTTCGGTGCAGATCCAATGTACAGCAGGATATCTTCAGAGAGGATACGGTTAAAAGAAAGAGAGGCCAGGTAACCCAGCAGTGCAGCCAGGGCACCCAGTGCAAAATATTTAAACAGATAGATGCGTTTAATATCCCCTCTTTTCATTCCCACGGCCTTCATCACCCCGATCTCTCGGTAGTCATCCTCCAGCGTGGCCAGAATGGTGAATCGCAGACAGAGAAGAGCAATGATCATTATCAGCAGACTAAGCACTATCACAACCGCTGCAACTATTCCGTCGGTTAGAGCGTTCAGGGTTTTGAACAGACGTGAATCGACGGTTGGTCCCATTTTAGGTAAACCCGAATCGAGGTAAGCTTTGGTAAACTCATCTATTCGACCGGGATCTGTAAGGATGAACTCGATCAGGTACTCGCTTTCTGTGAACTGCTTTTGCAGCTCCGTGTAATCCGACTGGTGCAGCAAAAAGCGCTTTGAATGTACGATGGAGGGGTTCATTTGGGCATCCCGCAGGAAGGCGGTAATGGTGAGGCTGGTTGTCTTTGATGCCCCCTTTACCCGCAGGGTATCACCAAGCTGCAAGTCCCGGTTCTGCAGATAGTACACCGGTACGGCAATTTCTCCCGGCGAGACTTGGAGAGGCCGATTTTGCATATCGAGAAGATAATCAAAAGTTTCGTTTTGTGAGACAAAGCCAATGTCCATGACGCTGCTCTCTTCACTCACCCCCGAATCCCCTAAGAAGAGGGCCGATCCGTCGATAGTAATCATTTCCACCAGCTGAAACTCTTCTACCATTTTATTTTTCCGAGCCCAGCCATTAAGTGTCGGCTGGTCGATGGAGCCGGCATGCATTTGAACAAAGTGTGGCGCCCGTGAGGCGCTGAAGAGGGCGTTAAGGGAGTTGCTCAACTCCACTATCAAGTTCGCACCGGCGGACATGAGAAAGGCCGACAGCAGGATAAAGCTGAAGACTATCAGCATGATACCTTTTTTTCTGAGAAAATCCTTTTTTAAGATTCGTAAAAAAATCATTTTATGCATACTCCTGTTCTGTACGGGAAATAATGCTTGATGAAACTGCGGTTACAAGCACCACAGTCATCCCGGCGATGATATACATGAGCCCGATTCCTCTTCCCAAGCCGATTCCGATAAGTCTTCCAACGGAATCGGCCAGTGGCCCATTTTTCATTAAGAGCGGGTTAAACAAGCGGTCCGCCAGTACCCCTGAAGTACTGTAAGCCAAGATATAGCCTATCTGCGATAGGAGTCCGATGATGCCCCAAGCCCGGCCTTGCTGCTCGTTGGGTATCTTTGTGCGAATCAGCACATCCGCACTGGTATTTATGAGGGGCAGGGCGCAGAAAAACAGAAAGAAGACGGCGGTAATGAAGACGATATTCGTGGTTATGCCCATGAGAGCCATACATAGCCCTGCCGCAGCTAAACTGGTAAGCAGGATAGTGGAGTGCTTTCCCTTGCTTCCTAATATGCCCAGCAGAAGACTGCTAAGCAGCATGCCGGTTGCACTGATCGATTGAACGAGCCCCAGAGTTTTTGCAGCGGTGAAGGAGAGGAGCATTGGTGCGAAGAGGGTCTGCAGGAAGCCCACGAAAAAAGTTATTAGCGAAATAAGTAATACCACATGTAATACGCCCCGGTTAGAGGTAACGGCCCTCCAGCCCTCTCCAAGATCCTTGGAAAAACTCCAGTTGGACTCCTGGCGGGCGGCGCCGCAGCGTCTCCGGATGGTCAGTACCGCGGCAACGGCAATAAGAAAGGTGGACAGGTCGACAAGCAGAATCGCCTCGAGGGAGGCAACACTGAGGAGGAAACCGGCTGCCACCGGAGAAAAGAGATGCTGTGCTGAAGAGGCGAGCTGTACCAGTCCTCCGGCTTTGGCGAACTGCTCGGCGGTCAGTAAATCGGTAACCGAAGCCTTGTAAGCGGGGGCCTGCAGGGCTGTAAAAATTGAGTTGATGCCCACACCGAGGTATATCTTCCAAAGCGACAAATTGCCGCTGAGGGTACACATCAGCAGAAAAAGGACTGCCACGGCTGACCCTAGGTCCCCCCCGATGATTAAAAAGCGGCGATCGAAGCGGTCGGCAAGTACTCCACCGAGGGGCCGCAGAAGAATAGAGGGAATAAACAGGCAGAGGGTTACCATTGCAAAGTTGGTGGCCGACTGGGTCTGACGGTACACGTAGACACCCAGGGCGAAGGCGGTCATTCCGTTCCCCAGTCCCGACATCAGCTGCCCCGCCCATACTAAAAGAAATTTGGGGTAGGATTTTACTGGTATGTCTTTTGCTATGTCATTAACTAACGAATTCATGTCACGTCTCCCTTAAAATTGATACATGCCCTCGATGGAGAGAAAAAATCCCGTTCCCATCGTGGACGAATCATCCCCGTTGTATCGCTCACGGCTATCGAACACGTAGCCGCCGGTACACTTCAACAGCGTAATATCGAGGGTTCCGAAGACCGAGTAGTAGTTTACTTCCACAGGCTCATCCTTTCCTTCAGCGGCGAAGCTATAGCCCTCATTCTTGATACCCGCCGAAATTCCGGCAAAGTCGCCTGTCGGGTGTTCCTTTCCGAAAAAGCGGTACATAAGCTCCGTCTCGAAGATGAGGTCGTGGATATCCCTGAACTGATCCATTCTCATATCAGCCCTCAGTCTGATTCTGCTTTCGGGCATAAGGGTAAGGGAAAGGTTGGGGCCGGTAATTAAGTCGAAGGATGCGCTGAGTAGTTTCGATTCGTGATTAAAACGAATCAGGGGAACCGGTATAAGCGGCCAGGGGCACCCGTCTTCGAGCTCAATACCGAAATCGCTTATCGCCAGTCCGGCACCGAGGACCAGTGAGTTGTGTTGAGAATTCAACAGGCGGTAGCCGTAGACAGCAGCGGTTTGAAAACTTGCCAGCCCCCCTAAGATCGGTTTATCGGCCTCGCTTTTGAATAGAACTAGGTATTGGTGGTTTCGTAAGGCCCCGTCGAGCAGCAGGTCTACTGAGTGGTACACCTCCGGATAATCGAACTGAAGGGGCTCTGTGAAAGTGTGTCGAGTGTAGAAGCCAAGCAGCATAAGCTTGTCATTCATAAGCAGAAGGCCTGCACCTGGGGAGTGGAGACCCTGGCTGCCTAATGAGGCAAAGTCGTATTTTACTAGAGGATATATGTGGGTCCCAGTATCCTGTTCCGGTTCAACCTCCGCAGCTTGTTCAGCCTCAGTCGACTGTACAACCTCTGCAGCCCAGGCTGGAAATACTAAAGATGAGAGTAGAATGCTCATCAGCAGCACTGCCCCTCGGGTGTTAGTTCTTTTCATTTCTTTCTCCTATGTTTTCAAATCTCAAGCTGAAGATAGGTCATTTTCACTGTGCTGCATATCGAACGTTTGTCGTGTATTTAAAAAAAAGACCTACGTAATTGATACTAGGCTCAAAAGTGCGAAAAAGTGATGTTCGTTTCCCTTTGGCAATCCTCTTTTCATACATTTGTCCGATACCATTTGCCCCGCAGGCCTGCTATCTTTTTGGGTATACAAAGGAGCATCGTAATGAATAAAGCATATGAATCGTATTTTGGTCTGTGGTGGACGACCATAGCCTATGTGGTTCTATTTGGAGCCTTTCTTCTGTTTGTACCATTTTACAGAAAGGCCGATAGAAAACCTGCCGGAGCCTTTATAGCCTTTATGACTGCTTTCGCGGTGGAGATGTTCGGTGTGCCCCTGTCTCTCTACTTTGTCATGTGGGCTTTCGGCAAGTCGCTTCCCTTTGGGGTGCTCTGGGGACGGACACTTTCGGGGGTCATTGGAATGACGGGGCACTATCTGTTTTTGGCTTCGATTCTGACGGGAGGCTATTTAATTGTTGCCGGCTGGTCCAGGATATACCAGGATTACTGGAGCAAGGAGGAGGACGAGGGGCGCCTGGTAAAAGAGGGGCCCTATCGCTATATCCGGCATCCCCAGTATACAGGCTTTCTTCTTTTAGCTTTAGGCGCGCTTTTTGAATGGGCTACTATAATACTGTTGTTACTCTGGCCGGTTCTGGCAGTGCTGTATTACCGCTTAGCCCGCAGGGAGGATCGAGAGTTAGAGAGGTCCTTCGGCTGGGAGTGGAAAGAGTATGCAGAGAAAACCGGGATGTTTTTTCCACGTTTGTGAAAGCTGTCGGGCTCAAATTGCTATGAACGCAGCTTGTTCAGGAGTTCGACCCGGCTGCGGGCATCGGCTTTCTGGTATAAATTGTAGATGTGGGTGCGTACAGTTGCGGGAGAGATATTGAGCTCTGCGGCTATTTCCTTGTTTGCCAGTCCCCGGGCTATCAATACGGCCATTTCGGCCTCTCTGACGGAGAGCCCGAGTGCCTGTACACGCTCTTCCGGAACAGAATCCAGCATCGCCGTACCCGTACTGCTGGGCTTGAAAAGCCTCACAGCGGCGCTCATAGAAACCACGTTCCAGGCGAGGAAGAAGAAGTGTTCCAGGGATAGGTAGGAGAGCCATGGAATGCCGGCGGTTTCTATTGTGTACTCGATTACTCCGGTTGGCGCAAAAATGAGTGCAATGGTTCCGTACGCGCGCATCAAGGAGCGCAGCTGTGCAGGTTCTTTACTGGTCAGCGTACCCCGGGCGGTAATCCCGAAGGTAGCCATCGCAAGCCCCGATAAAATGTAGCCGCCGAGACGCCAGGCATCAAGCGCTGCTGGAGAAGCGAGTTCTCCCGAACCCCCATCCCCGGAAGTAGCTATCATAAGAGCCATGTTGGCGATACTATGGGCAATTACCAGCCATGCAAGCAGCTCTGCCGTGGCGGGAGTGCCTTTTCGCCGCGCAGGGGGCGGAGTGATGCGCCGGATTAGCAGGATTACCATGCCCCAGACCGCCGCATTTATTCCAACAATTGTAACCAAAAGTGAAATTGTAACCGGCATCGTAAGGCCGCCGGGACGGCTTTCCAGGTAGAAGTACAGTACAATCAGGCCCGTAGCGATCAGAAACAGAAGCTGAAAAGCCAGCAGGGGGCGTAGAAGCCTGCTCCGCACTCTTATCGACAGGAGAAAGAGGGCCGCTCCGCCCATGAATCCCGTCGCAAAGAACAGAATATAAAACATCATCAAGAAGTTTTCCATTGCCGGCCCCCGGTGCTGTGAATGTTAGTATATTAACTCATTTGCCGTCTTTGTCAATCATTCTGCCAAGGGAAGTTCTTCATGGACCGAACTGGAATTCTCCAGGGGAAAGCGTACAGTAAAAACCGGATGCGGCTGTTTTTGCAGCTCTATTGTCCCCTTTATCTGCTGTACCAAAGTAGATACCAGCTGTAACCCCAGTGTTTCAGGATGCTCTAATTTGACTTTTTCGGGAAAGGGATTGCCGGTATTCGAGAGGGTGAGGATGTATTGTCTGCTGTTTTCATCTCTAGTCAGAGTTACGGTAAAGCGCGCCTCTTCGCTGGGGGTAAATCCATATTTTATTGCATTAGTGGCAATTTCATTTACCAGCAGTCCCAGTGACATCGCAGTCTTTGTGTGAATGCTCGCTTGTTCAATAGTATTGACTATGTGCACATCACGATCGGCGGTGGAATAGAATACGGACTCTAAGATTTTTTGAAAGTAATCTTTTACTTCAATCCGGTCTACTTCATTTTGGTGATGGAGTTTTTCGTGGACTAAGCTGATTACCTCTATTCTGTTTTTTAGGTCGGATAGATCCGTCTCGATTTCAGAATTTTTTAGACTGATAAGTGAGGAAACCATGGCGAGGTTGTTTTTTACTCGGTGGTTGAGCTCCCTCATCAGGAAATCCTTCTCTTCAATTGCCTTTTGCAGCTGGGATTCATTTTTTTTACGTTCGCTGATATCGGCGTGTGTACCGATAACACGCAGGGGCTTGCCCTCCTGCGTCCGTTCGATTACCTTTCCTCTGTCTAATATCCATTTGTATTCTCCGCTTTTGCACCTCACGCGGTGCTCATTTTTATAGTAAGGGGCATTCCCACTCAGATGCTCCTCTAAATCGGCGAAGCACCTTTCCTTGTCCTCCGGATGAATGCGGCTTTCCCATTCGAACAGAGTATCTCCAATCTCTTCCTCATTATATCCGAGCATCTCCTTCCACTGTCGTGAGAAAAACACTTTGTCCGTTTTTGCATTCCAGTCCCACACACCGTCTCCGGCCCCCTCAAGGGCAAACTGCCAGCGTGCTTCGCTCTCTTCAAGCCGTTTCTCCGCGTTCCGCCGTTCACTTATGTCCCGGACAAACTCTATTACTCCCTTTATCTTCCCCGTTTCCGCATCGATCAGGGGATAGCTGAAGAGTTCTACCCACTTAATTGGTGAATTGATCTCCGTTTCGACCGGCACGATATCCGACTCGGTTTTACCTGAATTAATACAGCGAAGAGAGGGACAGGGAGTGCAGGGAGTATCGCTATTATGATATGCAGAATAGCAGCGGTTGCCGACCAGGGGCAGATTGGAGGCATACCACCTCTCCATAATCGTATTTGCATAGGTTATGGTAAGGTCGGTATCCAAAACACTTATTCCATCCTGGATGCTTAGAAAAACTGCATCCAGAAACTCCTTTGATTCTCTGATCTGGCGGTTTTTTCTGTATTCCTCGGTTACATCCCGGAATACCAGTACAACCCCACGGATCTCTCCCTCTTCATCACGAATAGGAGCTGCACTGTCGGCTATCTGATGCTCCTCACCCGTTTTTGAAATCAGCAGGGTATGATTTGCAAGCCCTACGATATTACCCGTTACCATCACCCTCTTAACAGGGGTTTCAAGACTCCGCCGAGTATGTGCATTTACAATGCGGAATATATCTTCGAGCATTTTCCCTTCGGCCTCTTCTATCGACCACCCGCACAGCCTCTCGGCTACCGGATTCAAACGGATTACCTTACCCTGGCTGTCCGTAGCTATAACTGCATCTCCTATAGAGTTTAGGGTAGTATGAAGGTTTTGTTCACGCATTTTTAACTGCTGCTCTGCATGCTTGCGTTCGGTGATGTCCTCATGCGTTCCGACAAAGCGATGGGGTACACTCCTTTTATCAGCATAATATAATTTGCCCTTAGTCTTTATCCATTTCCAGGTACCGGACTTGGTCAGCAAGCGGAACTCCAGTTCGAAGGCTTCTCCGTGTTTCAGCTTTTCCCTTACAGTTTCTAGAGCATACTCTTTGTCTTCTGGATGCAGAAGTTTCTCCCAGGTCCGGTAATCTCCCGGCAGCTCGTCAGGTTCATAACCAAGCATTTCAAAGTACTTTGGGCTGAAATAGACTTCATTCGTATCCAGATTCCAATCCCAATAGCCATGGTCCTCGGCATCCATTGCCAGGTCCAACTGCTCTTCCTGATCCTGCAGCTTCTTGTGTGAATCAAAGAGTTGAAAAGCCATTTGTATAGATTCGCGGATTACGAACTCTCCGCTGTTTTTCAGCACATATCCGTAGCTCGTGATTGTTTTTACTTTGTCGACATACTCTTTTTCCGAGTGGCTGGTAAGGAATACTATGGGAAGATCACGGGTTTTAAGGATTCCTTCGGCCGCTTCAGTTCCGTCCATCCCTGGCCCCAGGTCTATGTCCATCAAAACAAGCGCTATTTCCGGGTCGGTTTCCACTGCCCTTATAGAATCTTCTCCATTATAGACTGTTACTACCTCGTAGCCGTAGGACTTGAGCAGTTTGGCTTCAGACATAGCAAGGATGGCCTGGTCTTCGACTAAAAGGATTCTTTTTGACATACAACACCTATTTCCACTTAAAAGTATAGTAAAAGTATAAAGCCCTCTGTGGAGATTTACAATGCGAAGATGGAGCCTCGTTTCCCCCTTGTCTTACAAGACTAAAAGACGTAGCCTTAGCGTACAAAGCAAAATATGAGGAGGGTCCCATGGCGGAAATAAACGAGACAGTGTCCAGAACCTTTGACGAGTATCTTCTGCTTCCCGGGCTTACTACAAAAGGGCATTATCCCGAACAGGTGTCGCTGAAGGTTCCGGTGGCAAAATATCGGCCGGGAAAAGAAGAACCCTACTGTCTGGGCATACCCTTTACCAGTGCGGCTATGCAGTCGGTATCAGGGCCCGATTTGGCGATAGCCCTGGCGCGGAAGGGGGGCTGTTCATTTACCTTTTGCAGCCAGTCGATAGAGGAGCAGGCGGCAATGGTACGGAAGGTAAAAGAGCACAAGGCCGGCTTTGTTGACTCCGACTCCAATATTGCCCCGGATGACCCCCTATCTAAGGCTATCGCTTTGAGCAAAAAAACCGGGCATTCTACCATTGCGGTTACCGAAGACGGCGGGCGGCATTCGCGGCTTCTGGGAATACTCACAGACAAGGATTACTGGGAGACAAAAGACGATCCCAGGCTCCCAGTACGTTACTATTTTACCCCCCTCGAAAGACTTGTGTGTGCTAAAGAAGGGGTGTCCTTGGAAGAGGCTACGGAGATACTGCATAAGGAAAAGAAGGAATGTCTGCCGATTGTTGATGATTCGGGTAACCTGGCATCACTGGTGTTCCGCAAGGATTATTTCGACCACAAGGCCAATCCGCTGGAACTTACCGATGAAAAAAAGCGTCTGTTCGTGGGTGCCGCACTGAACACCCACGACTACCTCAAGCGGGCTGAAACCCTGATAGAAGCGGAAGCGGACCTTTTCTGTTTTGACTCCTCCGATGGGTACTCCGAGTGGCAGAAGGACGCAGCCCTGCAGCTGCGCGATCGCTACGGCCGGAAGATCATATTGGGCGGCGGCAATGTGGTAAGCGCTGACGGCTTTCGCTTTCTGGTAGAAGAGGCGGACCTTGATTTTGTGAAAGTGGGCATCGGCGGCGGTTCTATCTGCATTACCCGTGAACAGAAGGGCATCGGAAGGGGCCAGGCATCGGCGGTTATTGAAGTTGCCGCAGAACGCGACCGCTACTTTCAGGAAACCGGGATTTATGTACCAATTTGTTCTGACGGAGGGCTGAACAACGATACCAACATTATAATGGCCCTTGCCCTGGGGGCAGATTTTGTGATGATGGGCAGATATTTCGCTATGACCGAAGAGAGCCCCACCCCCAAGGTCAACTATCGGGGAATGCTGTATAAACCTTACTGGGGTGAAGGCTCCTCACGGGCAAGAAACTGGCAACGTTATAAGGAAAGTGATAAAGATGAAGATGCAATGTTCTTCGAAGAGGGGGTGGATGCCTATGTACCCTACAGCGGATCCCTCGCGGATAAGGTGGATACTACCCTGGCAAAGCTGCGCTCAACAATGTGCAATCTAGGGGTCCTGTCTATGGACAAGCTGCACAAAAACGCCCGTGCCGTTCGGGTATCCGCCATGACCCTGGTGGAGAGCGGAACGAGCAGGGTAGAACAGTTCGAGAGAATGCCGACCGAGAAACTGTAACGTGACCTACTTTATTGAGTTAAATGCAGTTATGGCAATGAGCCATAAAAAGCTCCTTCAGAAGAACGGTTTTTCCGAGGAGAAGCAGGCGGTGTTTACCGTGAAATTTGTAAAAGAGAAAATAGAGGACCGCTATATCTTTTCTGTTTCAAACACCGGCAACATGTTTCCGGAAGAAGTAGATCCATCTCACTCAGATTCGCTTGGGCTTCAATTAGTATCGACAATAGCTGATCTAATGAAAGCCAACCTGAAATTCTCCCGGTTTCCAGAAACAGAGTTCACCTTTCTTATTGCCTCGAATAATTAAAACAGTTTTTTTGTAAGGGCCTGTATTGTTAAATTTTATTGAAGTTTTTATACTTCTTATATCTTCCTGCAATAGAAAGGTCTTTTATGGGAAAAAAAATCCTTTTAGTCGAAGATGAAGCTATTCTCGCCATGTCCGAAGCCAAGATACTGGAAAAAAACGGTTATGAAGTGGTAATTGCACATAACGGTGAAAGAGCGATAAGGGCTGTTGACTCAGACCCGGAAATCTCTCTTATATTGATGGATATCGACCTTGGTAAGGGAATAGACGGGACAGAGGCTGCTCAGAAAATACTTAAGAAGCAGGAGCTGCCAATTGTCTTCCTTACCAGTCACTCGGAGAAGGAATATGTAGATAGGGTAAAGAAGATTACCAACTACGGCTATGTGCTAAAAAACAGCGGAGAGTTTGTGCTTGTAGAGTCGATTAACATGGCCTTTCATCTCTATGAAGCACATAAGGAGCTAAAAAATCAGAAGGAAAACCTTCAAGCCGCTATTTTTCAGCAAGAGAAAAGCAAAAATGCGTATCAGAGAATTTTCAATCTCACTCCTGCACTTTTCTGTGTAGCTGGAACAGATGGCTATTTTAAGGAACTGAACCCAGAATGGGAAAAAACCCTGGGCTACACAATAGAAGAGTTAAAAAGTAAACCGTTGTCTGATTTTATCCACCCAGATGATATCGAACCTACCCAACATGAAATTGAAAAACAAACAGGTGGTGGTGAAACAGCGTACTTTGTTAATCGATATTATCATAAAGATGGCTCTTATAGATACTTAGAATGGAATGCGATGCCTTCCAAAGAAGGATATTTATTTGCTTCGGCAAAGGATGTTACCGAACAAATACACAAAGACGAAGAGCTAAAAAAAAGTGAAGAGAAATACCGATTGCTGTTTAATTATTCAAATGATGCAATTTTTGTTCATGAAATAGGAGCAGACAAACTGCCCGGCAGGATTATTGAAGTGAATGAACAAGCGTGTAGGTTATTGCAATACAGCAGGGAAGAACTGTTACAGATGTCTATAAAAGATATTACTGCCGAAGAGGATCAATCTTTATTACGTTCACGTGCTAAAGAGCTTGTTGAAAAAAAGCATTTTACTTTCGTATCAGAAGACATCAGGAGTGACGGTGTTCTAATTCCGGTGGAAGTGAGTGCCTTTAGTTATAGCGAAGGCGGTAGAGATTTCGTAGTATCAAGTATTCGAGATATTACCGAACGAAAGCGGTTAGAAAAAGAGTTGAAAGCGAAGACAGAATTTATGGAAGTTATTTTGGACAACATGCATGATCTGGTAGCACTTACCGACCCTGCGGGTAATTTTATTTTTGTTGGAAAATCGCACGAAATATTAGGATATGAACCAATTGATTTGATAGGGAGTAATGTGATGGAAATTGTACATCCTGATGATTACTCATATGTTGAAAAGGAGTTTCACAATTTCCTTTTGTCAAGACAGAAGAAAAAAATAGAATACAGATGTAAACGCTCGGATGGGTCATATCTATGGTTTGAAACGGTGGGCAAAATACTGCCTGATGAAAGCGGAAAGCCTGGGAATATAATTTTCAGCACCAGAGATATCAGCGAGCGGAAGCAAATGGAGAATGCCCTTAAGGAGAGTGAAAAGAAATACCGTTTTCTAACTGAAAATGCCTCAGATCTCATAATACAAATAGATGAACGATTGAGGCCAACCTATATAAGCCCGTCGGTAGCTGAAAGTTTGGGCTACACTTTGGAAGATATTGCTGATGCAAATGTGCTGGAGTATGTCCCCCCGGAAGATCAAAAAAGCCTGGCAGAATTAGTTGAAAAAAAAATTAATAAAAATGAGAAAAATCTTACTTATTCACATCGAATCTACACGAAGTCAGGTGAACTGCGGTGGATGGAAACAAGGGCAAGACTAACGTACGATGCTGAAGGGCGTTTTAACGGTGCCATCTATGCTGATCGTGACATTACAGACATAAGAAAACTTGAACAAGTGAATGAGGAGAGAAGACAGCTTCTGGAAGCAATATTAGAGGAAAAGGAGCAACTAATTCATGAAGTCCATCACCGGATTAAAAACCATATGAATACGATTTATAGTATCATCTCCTTGCGTGCAAGCCGAATTGACAATCCGCACATACGGGAAGTCCTTGAGGAGGTTCAGGACAAAATAAACCTTATGCAGAATATCTATCAGTCCCTCTACACCGGGGAGGATGTAGGAACTATACGTATTTCATCTTACTTAGGACCTGTTATCCACGATATCCAGTCGGCCTATATCGACAACCAGTCTATATCCATGAGCACCGATATAGAGGAGATACATGTAACTTCAAAACAGTCTTTTCCTATCGGTATAATAATAACCGAGCTCATAACCAACTCCATTAAATACGCTTTTGATGAAAGTGGAGAAGGGAAAATCGATATATCAATTCACAAAGACAAGGAGAATATCAAGTTCCTCTGTATTGAAGTCGCTGATAATGGAAAGGGCATACCCCCGGAGATAGTAGAGAATGGGGAATACGGCTTTGGGCTTACTTTGGTTGAAGGGTACGCAAAACAGTTTGACGGAACCATGAGTATAAGCACTGATGGCGGGACCACGGTTCATGTGGTATTGGAGCTGGAATGAGATTCAAGACCTTCTGTATCTTATGGAACCAGGGGAGGCCTGATAAGTGGCAGCCTGTATTCTCTGTATATTTTCATATTTATCTATTTTATCTTAAATAATCGAAACACAGTTCCACTGGTGCTTGTTGCTATCTTTATGTTTGTGGGAGTGGGTTTTATAGTCGGTAAGCTCCACGACTTATTTGAAAAAACTAAATTGCAAGAGGAGAAACTGAGTAAAGCCCTCGAAGAAAAAGACTTCCTTATGAGGGAGCTCAACCATCGTGTTAAAAATAACCTTAACATGGTCACCGCTCTTATCAGCTTTAAAGAGTCGGAAATCACGTATGATCTGTCCGACATCAAAAACCAAATAGAAGCTATTAGCTTGGTTCATGAAAAACTTCACCAGCACAATAAAGTGGATAAGATTGAGGTGGGTGAATACTTCCAAAGCCTTTTGGAGTCTATATTCTCTTTTACTGCAAACCGGAATGTACATATAGTGAACAATGTTGAAGGGGTAAGCATTGACACAAAAAGGGCTATCTCCGTTGGTTTGATGGTAAATGAGATAGCTACGAATGCAATAAAATATGGGTTTAATCAGGATGAAGAGGCTATCTTTACTGTAACACTCACGAGAGAAAAAGACGATTCACACTACATTCTCACACTCTCGAATACCGGTAAGCCCTTTCCCGACGAGGTGAGTTTGGAGGACCCTGATTCTTTGGGTTTGCAATTGATAACCTCTCTTGTGGATCAACTAAATGGAACTATAGAACTGCAGAAAAATCCTCATCCAATATTTACTGTAAGGTTTCCTATAGGAGAGGACTAAACAAATCCTAAATATTAAAGTAATTAATATTACCCCCATCGCAATTCGAACGGTGTTGGGATCGTTCCTCCCTTCGGTCCGGTACGACCCTCGGTATTCCTACTGGGTAGGAGGTGCGACTATCCCACTTTCAAGACCTGAAATTATAAAAAATACATTTTTCTGTAGTGTTCGCCTAAGCTGTTTATCACGATCTCATGCTCGGCTCTTAGATTCATCGCCTCTACGGTAATGCCGTCTTTGCCATGGATATACAAAAGCAGCACATCCTCAAAGATGGTGAAGACCCACCTGGCTGTCGGATTATCTGTGGCTTTGTTCTTCTGGTTCCAAATATGCGCCCCCTCCTCCTTGAGTGCTGCCCGGATGCGCCGCTCGGCAAGTGAATATACCAGTAGAGAGAGTGTCATGATCATAATAAGCGCCATCACCCGCTCCGGTTTTTTGAGAAAGAGGCGGTCGGCGTAGAAAAGGGGATCTTTCAAGAAGCGGAAGCCCCGCTCCACACTGACGTTCTGGTCCTTGTAGACCTCGATAATGTGCTCATCAGAGAGGACTTCCTCATCGAGCTCGTTCGTAGCCACGACAAACTTACCCTTCCGCTGCCGGTCGGCCTCGATGCGCTGATCATCATATTCGAGTGATCCCTCTATAAACCAGGAGACGGAAGAGGGAGTGCTGCCGGCCTTCGGACGGCCTTTGCCTCCATAGTAGGGCTTCTCATAAACATGGTATTGCAACTGCAGGTGTTTCAGTTTCCGTGAGAAGGCCTGGGCGGCCTTCTCGGCATCCTCGGCGCATGCATAGGCGGTATTTCGCAGGTGCTTCAGCTCTCGCTTTTTCTTCTCGAGCTCTTTCTCCAGATTCTTCCGGAAGGTCTTCATCTCCCGCTCGTAGGCCTTCTCGGAGAAGATAAGCAGCCATCGCTGAGGCACACCTGCATATTCGCTTCCCACACGGCTGTACCAGTATCCGCCGCCGATAGAAATCAGCTCCTCATCGGCGAGGCTGCGGTAGAGGTCCTTTACATCTCTTATCGTCTCAGGCACACGGCTTACCCACTTTATCTCATCACCGCAGTCGGCCATATTCTTTTTGGTGTAGAAGGCCGAGTCGGCTACCATGAAAGGCATCTCATCTTTGCGAAACTGCTTTTGAAACTTCCTCACCGTCTCCCGAAAGGCCTTCTTGTCGTTACTGCTGCCGCTCAGCGCCTCTATCCATAACGGTATAGATGTTTTGTTCACGCTTATCATTTGCGCGACGACCTGATTCAGTTCCGGGGCATTGTCCTTGGAGTAGCCCTTGGTAATATGGACTACTTCCTCATCTACCTCTTGGACCTCGCTGTTGTACTGCCCGTAAACACTGAAAGTGGTCGAATCGAGGTGAGCAAAGCGGGTATCGATACCCTGTTCGGATAGGATCTGTGAGGCGACCGAGAAAAACAGTTCGGTGATTCCCTGCTCATAGAGGGCATCTAAGGCGGTTCCCAGCGAATAGTCATGAAAATCTTTGCTGCTGAGCCCTTCCCGAATGAGGGTGTCTACCGGACGGCTTTCGTAGAATCGAGGGGTAAGGTAGAGAGGACGGCCGGTAAAGCCCATGGCGTTTAAGACCATCGCCACTACCGCCTCGCCTACAGTTACTTTTCTCCCTCCGTTGTCCACATGCCGGTCGATCAACTCGGCAAGTCGAATCTCTTTGCACACCCCTGCGAGGATTCCGAGGTGCTGGATCAGTTTCGATGAGTGCTTCCTTTCCATACTTCCCTCCCTGAGGGGAAGTATAATCGCTTGTACTAATTATTAATACTAGTCATTTGTTAAGGTATTTAACCTCGAATAATCCAAAAATGGCCTAATTTACCCTTGAATGTGAG
>JAIPFV010000071.1 GCA_021736475.1 Spirochaetia bacterium
ATGAAACAGTATTTCCGTGCCCTCGACTTTGAATTGGGTACCCGGGAAAACATTATCAAACAGTTAGCGGATATTGAACGTATTGATCCCGACCTCTTTAAGCGTAGTTTCAAACAGCAGGTCAACCGAATAGTTCCCCATATTATTCTTATTCCCTGTTACGGCGAGCGAGGTCTCTGCTGGGAACCCTTTGAAAAATACAATCGTGCCACCAGCCGCGGGCGTGTGGCGATTCCGATGTATCCCAAGGACCTGCGCTCGGCAATAATCATTGCGATGGCTGACCTGCGATGGCAAGTGGCAAAAGAGAAAGCCCAGCATTACTGGATGGAAGAGGGGCTGACAGGCAACTACTATATGTGGTTTGAAAGCCAAAAGCTTCGCGGAGATGTAAAAGAGTATTTTATTCAGGACTATCTGCTGTGGATCAATAAGGAGAGTGAGGGCACCCAGAAACTGAACCGCGAAGTGCGGGGTATTTTCTGGCGCTACATGCCCTTCCCGCAGGAACTAAAGGACAGCCTCAAAAACCGCGGTTTTGTCTATAACGAACTGTACAAAAAGGACAAAAACCGTGCCCTTTCGGACGGATATTAGTTCAAGACCGGCACGCCTATTGCAACTACCTTTTTGCAATGACCTTTTTATAGCTATTTTTTGAAGCGGGTAAAAATCGGGTGGAAGTACTTTTCCATATCAATTTTGCGGGAAAGAAGCTTCACCGCCCGGTGATACACAAAAAACGCTCCCGCAATTGAGCCTACAAACAACAATAAAAAAAGTATTTGAGCTGCCCCTGCACCGAGGTTTTCTCCGACAAACATACTTATCAGTGCAAGCCCGATCACCAGAATCAGAATCATCGTAATAATATTAAAAACTGTGGCTCCCAATATGAACAGTACCGTATTTACCTTCTTATTCATCATTTTCTCCCTTTTCTAAAATAAACGAGGCCGCCATTACTATTCCGGCCACAACAACAGATGAGTCGGCCACATTAAATGTCGGCCAGCGTTCCAAACCGAAGAGCCCGTAAAAACGCACATCAATAAAATCAACAACTCCCGCCGGACGGAAGAGGCGGTCGATCATATTCCCGAATCCGCCTCCGATTATTCCGGCCACCGCCCAGCGCTGCACTCGGGTAAAGTCTTCGGTTTTAATAAAATATATAACCAGAAGTACCAGCAGAATAAGCGGGAGGATGATAAACAAAACGGTACGAACCTGTTCTGAAAGGGAGCGTCCAATACTAAAAGCGATTGCCAAGTTCCGGGTGTGGATAATGCGTAAAAATCCATCAAAAAAAACGGCTCCGATGCTGTGCAGCGGAATAGTGGCTACAATCATGGCTTTACTAATTTGATCGACCACGATGATAGCCAAAGACAACCAGAGTGGACGCAGCTTGGTGCGAAGCTTATACGAGGGCAGGGTTGCTTCCATTCTTATAAGCCCGTCGGCACATCAATAAAAGTAGTTTCCAAGCCGATATCTGCATTCATTTTCTTCATCAAATTCTGTACTCCGTAGGTTTCGGTAAAATAGTGGCCCGCGGATATCAGGTTAATTCCGCCTTCCAGACAGGCGTGATATACCTGGTGGTTTAGTTCACCGGTAATGTACAAATCAAGCTCATCCCGCAGCGCCTGTCCAACCTCTTTATCGGCACCACCGGAGATTATTCCCACACTTTTAACCCTATCGGGACCAAAGGGCAATACCCCCAGCGCGCTCTCGCGGCTAAGTTCAAGTCTATCCAAGACCTGTTCAAGACTCAGCTCAGAGGCTAGGATTCCCTTTACACCGATCTGTACCCCGTGGTAATCGCCAAAAGGCTTTCGCTGCTTTAGCTCCAGGGCATCGGCCAGGCCGGCATTGTTCCCCAACTCCGGTTCCATGTCAAGGGGAAGGTGGGCTGCATACAGCGCCAAGCCTTCATCCAGCAGGTACTTCATACGGCGATAATGAGTCCCTGTCACTGCCATTGGTTTGCCCCAGAACAGACCATGATGTACACAAAGCAGCTGCGCACCTGCAAGCCCCGCTCTCTGAAAACTAGCCATACACGCATCAACTGCAAAGGCGACTTTTTCAACCTCACTATCCAGATCCCCCACCTGCAGTCCATTTAAGGAGTAATCGCTGTGAGCCACATCTTCGAGGGGTAAAAGTGAATTAAAATACTGTACTACTTCACGTAATTTCATGGCTCCATTATAGTAGGGCAGGTATAATTTTCAAGACCCTAGGCAGCTGCGCCGTCAATTGCGTTAGCTGTGCTTGACAAGCACTTTATCGTCTCTCTATAGTTGAACCTACGGAGTAATAATGGAACATCGTGAATTGCCTGCCGATCAAATATCGATATCAATCGACGTGAATGAAATTGAAGAACTGCAAAAAACTATTGAACTACCCGATGTGATCGGTCAGCCCCGGGCTCTCAGAGCCCTGCAGATAGGCACTGAAATCAGAGCGCGGGGATACAATATATTTGTAACCGGTCAATCCGGAACCGGACGCACAACCTCCATAAAAAAAGTACTTTCCCACTACCAGTCAAAGGATGTGCCCCTTGCGGACATTGTTTTTGTCTATAATTTTACCGAACCCGATTATCCCCAGGTGCTCTATCTCCCACAGGGAGAGGGCAAGACCTTCAAACATGCCGTCCACCAGCTGGTAGAGGACATGAAGGGTCTTATCCGCAAAAAGCTTGACAGTGATGCGTATAAGCAGGAGCGGGACCGTCTGATAGGAATGATTGATCAGGAAGAGAATCGGGCCCTCACTGATTTCGAAGAAAAACTGCATGCGGAGGGCTTTAAGCTGGTACACATTCACGAGGAGGACAGCGATTCTACGGATATAGTTCCATTGTATGATGGCGAAGCTGTGGATTTTGAAGAATTGCAGCAGCTTGTACAGGCAGGAAAGATTGATAATGCCTACTGGAACCGCACTCGTGAGCGCTATTACCAGCTGATGGATGAAATGCGGCGCCTCTTCCAGGAACTGAAAGAGGGGCGCAGCGCCCTTGAGAAAGAGCTTGAGAGCCTGCAAATTGAAACGGTTACCCCCGGAGTTAAGGAGGAGGTAGAACGGCTGCAGGAACATTACACAGCGCCCTCCGTCAGCACCTACCTCGATGCACTAAAAAACGATATTGTCCATCATCTTTTTCTCTTCTTGCGTGAACAGCCCAGCGATGAGGGGGGCAGCCCCGCTCTGGTTCGCTACGGCGTAAATGTGCTGGTTGACAACAGCACCGCCCAGCAGGTGCCGATTATTTTTGAACACCATCCAACAACGACCAACCTATTTGGTACAATTGAGAGCCGGCTCGACCTGAACGGACAGAGCCGCAGCACCTTCATGATGATAAAGGCCGGTTCTCTTATTCGCGCCTCCGGCGGTTTTCTCATTCTAAACGCCCAAGATATCCTCCGGGATGAAGATTTATGGGATCAGTTGAAGCGGGTACTGCAAACCGAGCAAGTGGAAATTCAGCCGAGTGAGCACGTGGTCAGCTTTCAATACACCATGATGAAGCCCCAGCCGATTAAGATCGACACTAAAGTAATTGTGGTCGGTAGTGAAAATCTTTACGACAATCTCTACAACCAGGATACCGATTTTCATAAGCATTTTAAAATATCAGCCGAATTCGACTCGGTAATGCCTCTATCCCAGGACAATTTAGCCCGCTATATCGGCTTTATCAAGATGATCCAGGATGATGAACGTCTACTGCCCTTCGAAAGCCGGGGAATTGCACGGATAGTTGAGCATGGAATTCTATTGGCCGAACAGCGTGATAAGATCAGTACCCAATTTAGCTTAATAGCCGACCTACTGCGTGAATCGAGCTACTGGGCTGCGAAAATGGGCCATTCCCAGGTTCGGCACGAGGCAGTTGAAAAGGCTTTGTACGAGCGTAAATACCTGGCCGGCTTGCCGGAAGAGAAACTGGTGGAGATGATTTCCACCGGCGAAATCCAGATGAAATTCAGCGGCACCCAGACCGGAATTATCAACGGTCTGGCTATCCACGATCGGGGATATTACAGTTTTGGTCTTCCCACCGTGGTATCGGCCCGGGTTGCCCCCGGAAATGAGGGAATCATTAACATCGAACGTGAGGTAGGCTTGTCGGGAGAGATACACGATAAATGGGTCCTCATTCTGGAGGGCTATCTGCGGAATAAGTACGCCCATTCCTTTCCCCTGTCTATGTATGCAAGCCTCTGTTTTGAACAGTCTTACAGTGAAATTGACGGGGATTCCGCTTCGGCGGCCGAAATATATGCCCTATTGTCGGCAGTCGGGGAGACCCCCTTCGATCAGGGAATTGCCGTAACCGGTTCGGTAAACCAGATGGGAGAAATTATGCCGGTTGGCGGAATATCGGAAAAGCTCGAAGGCTTCTTTTCAATGTGTAAACTCTTCGGACTTACCGGCAGCCAAGGGGTTCTTATCCCGGAGAAGAACAGACACAACGTAATGGTGAACGCCGATGTTCGCGAGGCAATAGAACAGGGAAAGTTTCACATCTACCCGATTAATACGATCGATGAGGGCCTTGAGATTCTTACCGGTATGGTATCCGGCAGACGCAGCGCTCGGGGAGTATTTCCTAAGGATTCGATCAACGCTCATATCGAACACCGCTTAAAGGAGATGGCTAATCAGGTTAAAAATTATTCGGGGTGAGGTAATTGTGCTTGACTTTCAACTCCATAGACTTATGATAGATAGCGTATAACGAAAACAAAAAAATAATTGCAGGTGGTATATATGGCTCCAGCGGTAAATACAGAACAAGTAAAAAAAGCTATTCGAAGCTCAGTTCCGTTAGCAATAAAGACCTATACCCTCCCCCATGAGACCGAGGAATATCTAGAAGAAATACTTGCCTACTTTCTGCGGGAATTTGGTCAGGATCATCTAAAGGACCGAATAGCCTACTGCATGAAAGAACTGGCAGTCAACGCCAAAAAGGCTAATACCAAACGAGTGTACTTTCAGGAAAAGGAACTTGATTTAAGCGATCCAAAAGAATACGACGAGGGAATGCGCAGTTTTAAGGAAGATACTCTATCGAATATCAACCATTACCTGGAAAAACAGAAAGAAGCAGGCCTTTATATCAAGATAGTATTTCAGGTAAAGCAGCAAACCTTCTCTCTAAGTATAAAAAACAACACCGAGATATCCCGTAAAGAACAGATGCGGGTATACGACCGTATTGCCCGCTCCCGTGCCTTTGAGACAATGGAAGAAGCCCTCTCCACCGTGATTGACGATTCAGAAGGGGCCGGACTTGGAATTGTAATTCTGGTTCTTATGCTGAAGAAGATAGGTTTAGATGAGGATTCCTTTGACATCGATGTTGAAAACGGGGAGACCATCGCCCGAATTACCATCCCCTTCTCTGAAGTACACGCTGAGAGTATTGATATGCTCAGCGAGGAAATTGTAAGGGAAATCGAGGAGCTGCCCCAGTTTCCCGACAATATCATCCACCTTCAAAAGCTTATCAACGACCCGGACTCGGAGATCAGCGCAATCGCTCGGGATATCAGCACCGACCCTTCCCTGACTGCAGATTTATTGAAAGTCGTCAATTCCGCTCAGTTTATGCTGCCCAAGCGGGTTGATAATATAGTGGAAGCCGTGAAGCTGGTTGGACTGCGGGGCTTGAAGAATTTGCTCTACTCCTACGGAACCCAGCAAATATTGAACCAGCAGATGAAATGGCTGTGGAACCACTCTTATAAAACCGCTTTCTATGCCTACAACCTTGCCAAAAACTTTAAACGTAAAAAGGATCTTCTGGATGATGCCTACGTGGGCGGAATCCTCCACGATATGGGTAAAATTATCTTTTCCGAGGTACACCCCCAATTGTTGGAGAAAATATCCAGCTTTTGCGAAAAGCGCGGAATAGAACGGGAAATGTTTGAAGATCTCTCCGCCGGCTTAAACCACGCGGAAATAGGCGGACGAATAGCTGAAAAATGGAACTTTCCTCCCACCTTAATCGAAGCAATCCGCTATCACCACGAGCCGGCGAACTGCGACCCGGCCATGCGGGACGTGGTCTATACCGTGTACCTGGCAAACGCCCTGGTAAACATTGAGGATGGGGAGATTTCCTATGATCAGCTGAATATGGGGGTCCTGCGCAGCTACGGGATTAAGAATGAGGAGCAGGTTAAGGTTATTATTGAACGGCTGTCCCGCGCCTTTGAACATGAAGCGACCAAACGAGACAGCATATAATATCCTTAAAATATTATTGACTTCCTTACATCTATATATTATATTCTCTATACAATAATAATTTAATAGATTTAATGGAGGTACATAATGGCAGTTGCTCTCTATTCAACTCCCACATGCGCCTATTGTAGAAAGGCAAAAGAGTATTTACGGGAAAGAAAAGTACAATTTACTGAATACAATGTCGCAACTAACCAAGCTAAGGCTGATGAGATGATGAAAAAGTCGGGCCAAATGGGCGTTCCTGTGATTGATATACATGGACGCGTTATAGTTGGCTTTAACCAACCGGAAATTGAGCGGGCATTGCATCGCTAATTTCTATACATACCCCCTATTCCTTATTTTCACCGCAGAATAGTTTATTCTGCGGTGTTTTTTTTGTGTTTTTCTTTGATTACCCGGGGCAGATTGAAGCAGGCAGGCACCTTTAACTGTCCTTATATAAAAAGGGGGTCAAGAATGAAACCAGTGTATACAGTCACGCGCATAGGAGTAGAGGTAGAACAGCAGAAAATGCATGTCTGCGCCAGGCTGCGCCACAGCGTCGACGCAACTGAAATCGACGGATATCTGCCGGCCCGCGAGACAGCAGCTCTGCTGCCCCGGGAAATAATCATCGGAACTGAAGCCGGTGCTCCGGAGACCGTTCTGGATATAATGAACGAACTTCTAGAAAAGCTGGCTGCAGGGCGAAGCGTAAAGATTTGGGAATACCAGGATAAAACCTACTTTAGTTTTTTAAAGTGGAACACGGTCCGGATAGCTTCCCGCGGGAGCTGAACAAGCAATAAACAAGCCCTAGAAGTTTCGCTGCCAGGCCTGCAGAAGTATGCCACAGGCGGCTGCCACGTTCAGAGACCCCTTAGCCCCCCGCAGAGGTATTGAAACAATACCGGCACTCTGCTCAGCTATGTGTCGTGCCTCAGGGCTGATACCCAGCTCTTCCGAGCCAAGTACCGCCACTCCCTCGGAGGGAAAGGGAAACTCTTCGATATCTATACCTCCCAGCTCTAGGGCAAATACCGGCTGATTTTCCGCTACCGCTTCTAAGGTTTCCCTCTTCCACGGAACAACACTGGTAGCCCCCATCGAGGTGCGCAGGGCCCGTTTGTGTTCTGCATCGGCGGTAAATTGTGAGAGGTACAGCTGCCTAACCCCAAAAGCCTCGGCAGTACGAAAAATTGAGCCCACATTGTAGGGGGAGCGGATATCGTCCAGATACAATGAAATCGGCAGCACCGTCCCCCGTGAGCGTGAGAGCAACCCACTCTCTGGGTCAAAAAAATCCCAGTCCGCCGGTACTATTCCAAGGGAAGCCATAACCCCGAAACGTACATTGTGCAGGCTGCGGTGAAAAGTTTCCGAGGGTTCCATCGGCAACTGAATAAGCCGGCCAACTTCCCTCCGCAATTCGGGGCTGAGAAGCTTCTCTTCGCCTTCCAGCAGCTGAAGTACCTGCCGGATATAATACCGGTCCGGGATCTCACCACGCAACAGCTGGGTCTCCAACTCCTCCAGCATAGTGATAATTTTACGTATCCTTGTTTTTGGAGGAAGGGTTTTGAGCTTTTGCAGAGTAATCATCTATCCTCTCTATTTATCTTTTCTGGTTATCTTTTCTGGTTATCTTTTCTGGGACCCCGCGGGCGTGGGAGTGTTGAGTTAAAGAGCATCTTTAAGAAAAGTGAAAAGTTCCTGACTCGAAACCGGCTCCGGCAGGGCCTCTAAAAAGGGCACTTCCAGCAGCTTTGCAGCTGTCTGAGAGAGGTGCTGCTCCTCTACCCCGACCTCACTAAGCCGGCCCGGGAGCTGATCAACCCCCAGGGAGGCGCGCAGGGACTCTACGACCCTGTCGGCAGCCGCGACTACCGAGAGGCCCTTTAGGTTTTCGCCCAGGATGTTGCCCATTCTGGCCACCTTCTCCGGGCACACTTTAATTCCATACTCCAGCACATAGGGCAGTAAAATAGTGGCAATAATCGGTTGAGGAACGCGAACCAGCCTCCCGAGGCTGTATGCAGCGGCAGTTCCCCAGCCGGGAGCACTCATCGACAGGCCCAGCCCGGCAAAAAACCCGGCCTGCTGGGCCTGAAACAGGGTTTCGGTTGCATCCGGAGTCTGTTGTTGGGGGTTCATGTTATTAATTGCAACTCCGATAGCACGCAAGGAAAGGGTCTCGGAGAGAAAAGTTGCTTTTCTGGAGAAATAACTCTCTACTGCCAGCAGAAGTGTATCCAGCAGAGCCGCCACCCGGTACTTTCGAGAAAAATCCTTAAGCAGCGCCGGATCCTGAATCACGGCACAGGGACGGAAGGCATCCACCTGTAGAAACCGGGTACTCTTGTCGTACCTGTCGCCCAGTACCAGGCCGCCGTTAAACAGAAACGGAGTTCTTGAAGTAGCGGGTATTTCCACGTAGGGAAGCGACTCTGTGTGATCCGGCAGCCCGTCATACAGCTGCTGGAGCTCAAGTTTCTGAGGCGTTAACAGCGCTACGGCTCTGGCCACAGACAGGGCATCCACATCGCCGTAACCGATTACCCCTTCGATATAACTGATACGGGCAATATCCATTACCTCATCAACTACAGAATCACTTGAATAGGGGTAAATATCCGGAACTAAGATAATATTCAGCCCATTTGCCTCTGCAGTACTAAGCACACTTTTTAGCCCGGCAGTATCCGGCAAGTGAGAGTTTGTTATCAGAAGTATCCGACGGCTGTTTTTAAAACAAGAGCGGCCAAGCTGCGAAATAGCCCCGTAGTAGCAAAAGGCCCGGCTTGGTACATAAAATTCCAGATCATTCACACTTTTCAGCCCTCATACATATTTTTTGAACACAAAAAAAGACAGAGAGCGTGTCCCTGCCTCGTTTTCCATCTTACAGCATTACTCTCCTGCAATATGGATTAACTGATATCAAACAGATCCATTACAGAGTCAGCTACATCTTCCAGAACCGTATCGTTTATATAGTTTGGGTCCTTCATTTTCTCTTTTACCTCGGCAACCCGGTCCCATCTTATATCATCTGCAGCCTTTACTTGTTCTGCAATCTTGTATACTTCACCCATGGTCTTGGCATCCGCGGAAATGTTGATAGAATCCTTAGGATCCGCCTTTTCCGCTTTATGCGCATGCTGGTTCTTCGTAATCTTCGATATGGGATCGATAGGTCCTATTCCCTCAATATTCATTGCTGACTCCTACCTTTCACTTTACTTATCGTCATCTTCTCAGTATATGTTAACTCTTTTTCCGGCCGGAAACAAGTATTACAAACTCCCCTTTAAGGGAATTTCTTGATTCTAACTGCTCCAGCACCTCCGACGCTGTACCACTGACAAACTCTTCATGCATTTTTGTCATTTCTCTTCCAACTAGTACTTGCCGCTCAGGTTCTTTGTCGGCTATATTTGCCAAAATCTTCAGTATTCTATGGGGAGATTCGTAAAGAACGAAATTTTCTTCTCTTTTCAACAGTTCAGCGATACGACTGCTCCGTTTGCCCCCCTTGGGACTGAGAAATCCGTCGAAGGTGAGGGTTCGTCCTCCGAACTCAGACACGCTCATCAGCGTGGTTAAAGCTGAAGCGCCCGGCAGTGGGACTATCGGAAAGCCGGCGGCCCGGACCTCTCTGACCAGGCGTTGTCCTGGATCGCTTAACCCTGGGGTTCCGGCATCACTCACAAAGGCCACATCCTGATCTTCCTGCAGTCGCTCGATCAAACGCCCCGCGGCCTGCACCTCGTTCTGCGAGCGACAGCTGACCAGAGGTTTGGATATCTCAAAATGAGTAAGCAGCTTGCGGGTGTGCCGAGTGTCTTCGCAGGCAATGGTATCGACACTCCTTAGCACTTCCAGTGCCCGCAGCGTTATATCACCTAAATTTCCAATTGGAGTTGCTACAATAAAAAGCGTTGCCACAAGCTCATTGTACCCGGTACAATAGCTTAGAGCAATGGGTTAGGCAAAGGCCATTCTGCTGCCTATAAGGAGAAACAACCATCGAAATTGTCGTTCTTTTTCTAACTGGGGCTGTCATAACCATCCTGCTGGTACGTGGTGTCAAAGGGCAGGTGCTGTACACCCGGCATAAACGTCGTCCCACCCACGGCCAGGAGGCCTTTGGCCCCCGAATACACTCCGAACCTGAACAGACGGAAAAGCCCCCTGGCCCGGGCTTTCATCGCTGCCCGCTCTGCGGAAGGGTGCTGGAAAAAAAGGAGAAGGTGAAGAGCGTGCTATATCCCGGAAAACCGGACGGTATGATGGAAATTTTCGGTTGTCCCTACTGTTATTCCGCCTCCCATGCCACCAGCGGCTTGAAGGGCCGCAGCAAGGCCCGGATCTGCCCGGTATGTAAGCAGGAGCTGCCGAAGGGAGGGATGCTGTATGCCCGCTTTTTCCAGTCCAGTGAGCGGCGCCACGCCCATGTGCTCGGCTGTTCCCGCTGCTATACCCGCCGGCGGTACTAGGCGATAAAGCTAATCGGGGATTACTACCGCCTCACCTAGAAAGCGGGGCTGAGTATGAAATACATACACGTCCAGCACCGCTTTAACTTTGGCAAAGACCTCACGCACCAGCACCTTTAAGCCGAATTCCGCCGGGACACTGCCCGCGGCAAAAGCCACCGCTTCGATGCCCTTATGACGACCAATAAAAACCGCCCGGCGACCGTGAAACTCTTGAGTAATAATGGTCAACTTCTTTTGCCCGAATACCTCTTTACTGCGCACTACCGAATCCAGGGTGCGGAAACCCGCATAGTCCGCGTAAATCCGATTCCCGGGCACCCCGCGCTCTTTCAAAGCCTCCTTCATAAGCTGAGGTTCATTGTAGGAGTGCAATGAGTTATCACCGCTGACAATGAGATACTTAATTTTACCGGCATGGTAAAGCTGGGCCGCCGCATTGATACGGAAGCGAAAATAGGGGTTACTCCCGCCGCTGCGTAGATACCGGCTGGTACCCAGCACCAGCCCAACTCGGTTGTGGGGCACTGAGTCGATCGAGTGGTAGATATAATCGGTAGTACCCGAAATGATATGGTAATTACTACACACAATAAGCACCACCAATCCTATCCATACTGCATGTAACATCTTCGTTCGCCCTTTCAATTCAAGCGATTATAGGACAGGTATCCAAAATGTGGAAGGCTTACGTGCTACTATTTTTAGTCTATCCGGGAGAAGTAGATTCAAGGGCTTTATAAACATCTTGCACAGCTATAATCAGTAATGGTAAAGTCTTTTCCATGGAAAAGATGAAAAGAACCGCAACATGCGGAGAATTGGAAAAAGCCAGGACCGGTGAAGAAGTAGTCCTGAATGGATGGGTCCATCGCACACGCGATCACGGGGGCATTCATTTTGTCAGCCTCCGCGACCGCTACGGGATAACCCAGGTAGTTATCGATGAAGATGCCCCTGAGGCGCTCAAAACAGTTGCCCGTGACTTAAAGCGGGAATACTGCATCGCGGTAAAGGGAGTAGTCCGTTCCCGGCCCGATGAGATGGTCAACACCGAGATGAGCACCGGTGCAATTGAAGTGCAAGGCACCGCCATCGAAATTTTAAGCCGTTGCGAACCGCTTCCTTTCAATATAGATGAGCGTACCGATGCAAAAGAGGACCTGCGCCTCATGTACCGCTACTTAGACCTGCGTTCGTTCAGTATGCAGCGGAAAATGAAGCTGCGTACCGATGCGACCTTCGCGGTGCGCGAATTTTTGAAGGGTCAGGGGTTTATGGAGATTGAAACCCCAAGCATGATCCGCTCTACCCCGGAAGGGGCCCGTGACTTTCTGGTGCCATCACGCATTCATCCCGGTAAGTTTTACGCTCTGCCCCAGAGTCCGCAGCTGTTTAAGCAGCTGTTGATGGTATCCGGTTTCGACCGCTATTTTCAAATTGCCCACTGCTTTCGTGACGAAGATGCCCGGGGCGACCGCCAACCGGAGCACAGCCAAATCGATATGGAGATGAGCTTTGTCTCTAAGGACGATGTGTTTGAGGTGGTTGAGGGTATGCTTGCCCATGTCTTCACACAGACCCTCAATATTGAGCTGGAGATTCCTTTTCCACGGATTAGCTATCATGAGGCTATGAACCTGTACGGCAGCGACAAGCCGGACCTGCGCTACGAGCTGCATATGCAGGACTTCAACAAGATTGCCGCCGCCAGCGGTTTCAACGCCTTTAAGTCGGTAGTAGAGAACGGCGGGGCGGTAAAAGCCCTGGTAGCCCCCGGATGCGCCAACTACTCCCGCACACAGATCGACCAGCTTGAAAAGGATGCCAAGGTGTACGGAGCCAAGGGACTGGCCTGGATGAAAGTAACCGACCAGGGACTGGACGGAGGAGTTGCCAAATTCTTTGCCGAACAAAGCGATGAAATAATCTCTTCACTGGGAGCCACAGCGGGCGACCTGATTCTGGCGGTGGCCGACCAGTGGAACACCGCCTGCACCTCTCTGGGGGCGGTCCGCAGCAGCCTGGGAAAACAGCTTGGTCTGGCCACACCCGGCACTTTTCGCTTTGGCTGGATAGACAACTTTCCTCTGTTTGAGTGGAACGAAGATGATCAGCACTGGGAAGCCGCTCACCATATGTTCACCATGCCCCAGGAAGAGTTCCTGGACAACATGGAGCAGGACCCCGGTGCTGTGAAGGGCGACCTCTACGACCTGGTCTGTAACGGCTACGAGATGGCCTCCGGCTCTATCAGGATTCACGACCCGGAAATACAGAAGCGTATATTTAATATCGTCGGCTTTTCAGAAGAAGAGGCGGAACGCCGTTTCGGATTCCTGCTGAAGGCCTTTCAATACGGGCCGCCGCCCCACGGCGGAATTGCTCCCGGACTCGACCGCCTGATTATGGTGATGGCCGAAGAGGATTCAATTAAAGAGGTAATTGCCTTTCCGAAGAACAACGTAGGAGCCTCGCCGATGGACGACAGCCCCTCTCCGGTGGATGAGGATCAGCTGAAGATGCTGCATTTACAGTTGAACTTGCCGAAAGAGGAAGAGTAGCGCAGTACTAATAGGCGCTGTAGGGCCGCACCTCGCGCACGTCGATTTTAATACGAACTTTTGAATGGTACCCCCCTGCGTCAATTACGGTGTAGGGGGGTTCTTTTAATACCACAACTGCTTGAATGCGGCTGGGCTTGTTTTTGTAGCGGGGGCGCAGATACTCCCGCAGGGCGTTTTTGATAGCCTGGTTGAAGGATTCAAATTTGCCGCGATAACCCTGCTGAAGGGACGCAGTGCCCCTCCCGCCGGCTGAGGAGAGGGTGTTACTGCTCCAGGCCTGCATTCGCCGCTGTTGGTGCTCGGCTAAATCATACCGGATATGCACAAAATACTTGTTCCCGGCTGTCCGCACCTGTAGAACCCGCAGAGCCCGGTCACCGGCGGGTATCCGTGCCCGCGGCTCAATGACCAGCTCTTCGGCTACATTGCGGGCCCGGTCGGAGGGAGTATAACGTAGATCAAAGCCGTAGATCATACCCGATAGTACCAGCCGCGCCTCTTCCAGGGTGCGCCGGATTGCTTCGTCCTGGGATAGTACACCGGAGCCGGTGAGCGGAGCGAGCGGAGGAGACGGTGAAACTTCGGCTTTAGGGGCCGGCGGCTGGGAACCCTCCATGATCGGGTCCAGCTCTGTCCAGAACTCGGCAGTAATTATGTCTACATCCCCCGGATAGGCCAGTAGAGCTGACGACTTTCGGTCGGAGCGTTGGGCAGGGCCCAGAAACAGCAGGGCCGTGCTTAGCAAGAACACAGCGACGGCTGTAGAACGTCGATGCTTTTGAGCGACAGTTAACGCCAACGTCCTCCCCTTCTGCCGCTTGTGAACGAATCCATCGGATTAATTCCCATTCGAATTACCAGGTACAGATAGGCAAAGGCAAAACCGGCCAGGTGGGTCAGATGAGCCACCCCGCTCTGCATGCTGAAGACCTGGTTAAACAGTTCGATGGCGGTATATCCGATTACCAGCACCGGCGCGCGGACCGGCAGGATGCCGAAAATATAAATATTGGCGTGGGGAAAATAGACCGCAAAGGCTAACAGCACGGCAAACACGGCCCCCGAAGCGCCCAGCAGGATAACCCCGTACATTCCGGTCATGAGGTACACAATAAAAGAAAATATACCGGCCAGCACCCCCGTGGTCATATAGAAGAGCAGAAACTCGCGGCTGCCCATCCGCCGTTCTACCTGTACACCAAAAAAGAAGATACCGAGCATGTTAAACAAAATGTGGGAAAACCCGGCGTGGGTAAACATATAGGTGACAAACTGCCAGATATAGCCCTCTTGCAGAATCAGCCCGGGAATCAGAGCCGTATAGAAGCGGCTATGAGGACTGATGTAGTTGAGCATAAAGATGAGGATATTGACTAAAATTATTCCAAAAGCTACATTATTGTAGGAATACCGAAAAGGTTTACGTAGTATTGACTGTTTCATAGTCAAAAGGTAGTAAGTTTTTCCCAGGCGGTCAAGCAGTTTAATCTTTCGCCGAAGGTAGTAATAATATATACTTGGGGCTAGTATGAAACGCAGCCAACCCGATCATTATACCGATAAAGCCAAGAAGGCCGGCTATCCGGCCCGCTCTGTCTATAAACTTGAAGAGATCCAGAACAAGCACCAGGTACTGCCCCGCGGCAGCTCGGTACTCGACATCGGAGCCGCGCCCGGCAGCTGGAGCATGTACGCCTCCCAACAGGTCGGTCCCCAGGGTCGGGTGGTGGCGGTAGACCTGAAGGAGTGTTCAATTCCCGGCGGCTTCCAGAATATCGAGACTTTTACGGGGGATGCGTTTTCTTCGGAAGTTATGAACAGACTCAGGGAGCGCGGCCCTTATAACGTCATACTTAGCGATGCAGCACCGGCTACCACCGGTAACCGCACTGTCGACACAAGCCGTTCGGCGGGTCTGGCCGAGCAGTGTATCGCCGCGGCGGAGCAGTTGCTCACACCCTCGGGAAACCTGGTAATCAAACTGTTCCAGGGCGGGGAGGAGCAGCAGATACTCCAGCAGCTGCGCCGACTGTTCAAAAGCGCAAAACCCTTCAAACCAAAGTCGAGCCGTAAAGAGTCTTTTGAGGTATTCATGATAGCTACCGGTTTTCAGGGCCCGGTAGGACCGGAAGGAGACAGGAATGACATATAATTCAGCCGGGTTTGGCTCGGGCCCCGGCAAGCGCTGGCTGCCGGTAGGTTTCACATTGATAATTCTGCTGATCTCCGGATGCCAGAGCATGGCCGGAGGAGGCGGTCCGGATGCTCAGCGTGTAGCCGAACAACTGCAGAAGAGCGGCTCCGGCGACGGCCAAGAGCTCTCGCGGCTCCAGGCAAAATTGGTGGAAGGCGCACTCTCGCTCAACGGAAGAAACCGGCTGAACGTGAACGGCCGCCGGTTCAATGCCGACTGCACCGGTACGGTGCTGGCAATTTACTGGCATGCCGGCATAGACCTGGCAACTCCCATGACCCAATACCGCGGTAACGGGGTTACAAGGTTGTACCGTTTTTTGGAGGACGAACAGGCCCTCTACAAAACTCGGCGCCCCAAGCCCGGGGACATCATTTTTTGGGACAATACCTACGACCGGGACGGAGACGGACAAGCTAATGACTACCTTACCCATACCGGTATGGTGGTATCGGTCGAAGAGGACGGCACGCTTCATTACATCCACCACAATTACCGCAAAGGGGTTGTGTTAGCCCGGATGAACCTCTACAGACCCGGAGTATATACCGAGATAGTGGACGGACAGCAGCAGGTTATCAATTCACCAATGCGAATGCGCGGCTCGCCTAATTTTGACAAATGGCTGGCCTCGGAGCTCACCCGCTCCTTTGGTCGTGCCTGGGAAGTTGTGGATAAATCGGCCTTTTTAGGCGGATAGCGGAGGATAGGTGCCCGCAATCGAGCAGTTTAAAAATCTTTTACTTCGTTCTCCAGTAGCTCAACAACATCTTTAAATTGGGGGCGGTTCTCTTCGTCGATATCCATTAAGGCCTTGTGGGCTTTAATCAGCATCTGCAGGTCGTCTTTTTTATCCCGCTGTTCATCCGGGATTTCTTCCAGCTCTTCAACCCCTTCCATTTTTTCTACAATCGTAAACAGCTTATCAAAGCGGACACTGTGCAGAATTTCGTTAATATCCTCGTTCGGGGAGACGATGCTGACATGCATATCGGAGTTATGTCGGGCTCGTCCGGCAATTTTAGCAATCAGCCCCAGGTTTGTACTGTCGATATAGGATGCCTCGGAGAGATCTATCACAACATTCTTAAAGCCCCGTTCCATCAACCCGTCTACGAAATGATCGAACCCGGAACTTGTTGTGTATTTTAAATTTCCTACCATTTTGATATACGTAATATCATCTTTTTCAGCATAAAAATATCTACCTCGATCCATTATCAGCACTCCTCTTCAGCATGAGAAAAGTAATATCATCGGGAAAACTGTATTGCCGTGAAAGCCCCAGCTGCTCGGTCAACTCTTGCAGGTTAATCCCCGGAAAACTGAAAAAATGTCGTATTAAGTTACGTTTTTCCTTTACCGAGGCTTGCGGAAGCAGCTCTAGAATTCCATCGGAAATTATTAGCAGCGCCGACTCCTTGCTCACTGGAATTTCCTCCTCCATGAACTCAGGTTCGACAAACAGACCTACCGGGGTTCCCGCCGGTTCGAGGGGCTTCACTTTTCCATTTTCCCGCAGGAGAGGATAGGGAAATTGGCCGCAGTTTGTATACCGCAAAGTGTTGCGCTTCTGATCCAGCACGCCATAAAAAATGGTTAAATACTTGCCGAAATTCTCCCGCAGAATTTCACTGTTCAGCTTTTTGACTATCAGGTAAGGCCGCATAATCAGCTGATCCCCCTCATTCCAGTAGTTCTCTAACTGGGTATCAACAAAGTTTTTCAGCAAAACGGTGATAAAGGCGGATGAGATTCCATGGCCCGAGACATCGGCCATATAAAAACCTACTCGGTCCGCATCAATCTCAAAGTAGTCCAGAAAATCGCCGCTTAGGTACATTGACGTATAGAT
>JAIPFV010000072.1 GCA_021736475.1 Spirochaetia bacterium
CCATAAATATACCCAGCCTCTAAGCCGCGGGCTATCTCCTGGTTATACCCATAGCCAATCAGTTTAATGTCATCCTCTTTCTCAAACTCCGCAACTACATTGGCCGCTGAGATGGTATCGACCAAACTTGTACAGAAAATTACATTTACCTCAGGGTTTAGATAGAGTATTTGACGGCTCTTCTCTTCCGAACTGAGTACCCCTATTTGGGTTTTGCGCTCGGTGACTATCTCGTGGGAGTTGTCGCTGGAGAGGCTGGTAAGAATTCCATATTGGATGATACTCCACTGGGAGGCACGCTCGGAAAAGTACTCATTTTTTAACAGCGCCGCTTTTGCCCCCTTCGGCTGGGCTGCCTGCATCAGACGCCCGATTTCCTGGCCCAGCTTAAAACTATTCGACCCCACAAAGCCCGATCGCCGGCTCATCGGAGCATCCGACTCAAGAGTAACCACCGGTATACCCGAGACTACCGTACGGTTAATTGCGGGCTTTAACTCCTCTTCGTTGGTTACATAGAGGGCTACGCCGTCGACCTGGGACAATCGGGCTATTTCCATTAGCTCCAGGGTGCCGCTGCGCAGCTCCAGTATATTACGGGGCACCTGCAACTCTACCCCAACGTTCATCTCTGCCGCGGCCTCCTGGATCCCTTCCCACATTTTCTGAAAAAACTCGTCCTCGATTGTAGGAAGGATTACCATAAAGTGATATCGTGCCGGTTCCGACTGGGAAAGATACAATTTACCTCGCCGTGCATCCTGGAGAATTAGCCGCACCGATTGAAATGCGCTAAACAAAAACACAATAGCAAGCAGTACGATTACGCTTTTCACAAATATTTTACGTATCACGGGTGTATTATACACACAAGCACTACGTACTTGAAAGGAGTACAGTAGTAAATTATGCTAAATGGATGGCTGAATATTCTATCGCACCGTTCTACGATCTGCTGCTGTATCCTTTTGTCCACTCTCTGCGTCTGAAGCTCCTGCAGCTTTGTCTCGAGCAGAACTACTCCTCTATACTGGACGTATGCTGCGGTACCGGGCAACAGCTTAAAATACTGGGGAAACACGGTTTTGAAGTCTACGGAGTAGACCTCTCCGAGGAGATGCTTCGTGTGTCACAAAAAGGCCCCTATGCCCCGGAATGCCTCCTCCAGGACGCTTCCGCGATGAGCTTCAGTTCCGATAGCTTTGCAGCCTCAATGACCACCTTTGCACTGCATGAAAAACCGAAGGAAATTGCCCAGGCGATTATTTCGGAGATGATTCGTGTAGTTCAGCCGGGGGGTCACCTTATTATGACGGATTTTCACTTTCACAATGCAAGCAGCAGGTATTCAAAGTCGCTTATTCGTGCCATTGAATGGACCGCCGGTGGTGAACACTACCGGAATTTTAAGGACTATATCAGCCTAGGCGGTGTTCCCCAACTTATCGAGGGTCTTCCCCTAGTTCCGGTCAAAACCATTGCCGCCGGGCTTAATAGTATAGGTATATTTGTATATGAAGTGACTAATTGAGCAACATATAACCAATATTCACTCAATACTTGACGGCAAAAAGACGATCATGGTATTATAACCGCGCCTTTGAAAAGGGGGACTTCATGTCCAACTCAACATCGAGTGAGACAGAGAGCAACAAACAGAGAACAAAAAAAATCTACTGTGCAAATTGCAGTCACTGCAAATTGGTCCGATCGCCGCATGGCGACGGAAATCATTACACGCTAAGGGTTCGGTGCGATGCCGGGAAATGGATCAAAAAACTTGGCGGAGAAAAGTATTACAAATACTTCACCGTAGCCCGTCGGAGTATAGATGAGTGCGACACCTACGAACCGATGGGAGATGAAAAGGAATTTATCCGCGAGTTGAAAAAGACCTTACCCATCAAGGACGAACTCTACTCTGAAAAAGAATCTTAATAAAAACACTGTGAGTCAATTAAAATGAGAACAACCACTTCTACCCGTATTCTCCCACTCCTGATCGTTATAGCGGCTCTGCTTGGAGCATGTGCCTCTCAGCCTAAAGAAATACCTGAAGAGCTTGAACCTATTGAGTACTTTCAACGAGCTCAAAAAATCGCCAGTGAAGACGAAAATTACGCCCTTGCTAAACGCTATTATAAGACATTTATCGAACGCTATCCTGACGATATCCAGCGTATTGTAGAGGCCAAGTATGAAATTGCCTATCTCTCTTATAAACAGGGAAACTACGACCTCGCCCGGCAGCAATTCGAGGAGATGCTTTCATATTATGAAGACGAAGGTTCGAATGTGCTCCCACGCTGGCCGCAAGTCTTAGCAGAAAAAGTACTTGATAAAATGAACTCCAACCCTAATGCGGTAGAATAATTGTGTGAATTTCGATGCCCCGTTCCCGAGCATCATCATAGACTATTTGCTTGGTAATTTTTCCGCGAGGCCGCGGATGAGGAGGGGCATCCCCTACCAATACAATCAGCTTTTTATCCGCCATCCATTCGTATGAATGGATGCCTGTATGCAGGGCCTCATACACAGCCTCTGGAATGTCACGCCCGCCGTATACCCGAATCCGGTTTAACACTGCCTGTATCTTTCCAAAGTCCCGCTGAAAAGGATACGGCTTGGCCAGATACAGTTCGTAGTAATCCCGGTAAAGCACAAAGCCGAGTCGGAAGCTGTCGAAGCCCTTTATCTCTTCTTCCAGCATCGGTATGAGAGAATCCCGGAGATGGGGAATATCATCCTGCATGCTTTTAGTGGTATCTAGGCAGAGCACCAGATCGATAGATTTCGCTTTTACTCCACGCAGCACATCCCGCACATTATTGATAATATCTTCCTGTCCCTTTCCGAAAGTGACCCCTCCGTTGGACTCCCGTGAAATCTCCTCATACGACTCAACCGTGTCCGGCATGTAGTCGTCGCCCTCCGCCGGCTTCGGTTCCATGGGGCGCTGGACAACCTCAATTACAAAGGGATTATCAACAAAAGGCCCCTCGTAACTGGCGTAGGGTTCGGAGAAACTGCGGATATTGAGCCAGGTACCGTTGAGTATCTGCAGCTCTCCCTCACGGGTCCAGGGATAACCGTATTCAACCACATAGGGAATAAAAATATGAAAGGCCTTGCCAAGAGAAGAATGCTCTTCCGGAGTCGAATCGATCAGGGAGAACAGCCCTCTCTCTTTAGAAGGCAAAAACTCCCCATCGAGCATTCTCTTTTCGTCCCCGTTTACCGGATGGTACTCCGGGTTCCGGAGAGCGTAGGTGCTGACCCGTTTTTCCGGATCGGCGGTTGAGTCGGTCAGCAGCACCGACCCGATACCCGGCTTTGCTTTGATCCATAAATCGTACCCTCCCTCCAGGCTCTGTTCGAGGATAAGATCTTCGGTATTTAGCTGCAGCTGCGCCGGCTCCTTTTGTTCTTCCGCCGTTGTCTGTTGCGCCGACACAGGCAGCATCCACGCAGGAAACCAGAGAATAAGAAAACAACTCCATAAAACAAAGCGGCGGGCTCTCATAACTCTATAATCGGCATAAACCAATATAGTTTAACAAGAAACCCGCCTAACACTAGGCCAGTTCGCTGGAGATTTGTGTGAACAGATCAGTAAACTCAGAACCCTTCCGGTAGAACACCGGAGGGTAACCGAGGGGTGCCTCCACTGTTACATGGCCTCCGCTGTACTCACGGCCGCTCCACAGATGTATCCATACGTCGTCGGGAAGATACGCAGTATGCTGACGCTTGCCCTTCTTATAGACCGGTGCCACCAAGAGGTCGGCCCCGTAAAGGTACTCATATTTCAACTCATGCAGGGTCTCATCTCCGGCGTACATAAGTGCGGGGTGGCGGTTCGGCGGCAGGGCTGTTTCGGCATACTCCCTGGCGAGGTACTGGTGGTAGGGTTTAAGCATGGAAAACAGCCTGGTCATCCTGGCCAGATGGGTAAGAGTCTCACGGTCCGAATTAAACTGCCAGCAGTCATCCGGACGGTTGCTCTCGTGGGAGCGCATTATCTGATTAAAGGGGGCAAACTCCGCCCAGCGCATAAAAACCTCTTTGCTGCGCTTTACCCAGCCCAGGGAGGTAAACCCGCCCAGATCGCTGTGATAAAAACCAATCCCGCTAAAACCGGCGGAAATCCCCGCGGTAATAGCAGTAGCCAAACCATCACCCAGGGACCAGTTAACCAGCTGATCACCCCCCCAGTAGGAGAGTGCATAACGGGAGGCACTATTGTAGCCGGAGCGGTTGAAAAAGACCACATTCCCTAATGCTCCAGCCTCTTCTACCGCCTCGCGATTGGCCCGAGCCCACTCAACCGGATACCGGTTGTGATACGTCTCTGCACTCTCACCGGAATGCAACACCGCATCGGCGGGAAGGTACTCACCGTAATCACACATCCATCCGTCCATGCCAATTCCCAGCATGTGCTCTTTGATAATACCCTTAATCCACTCGAAGGCCTCGGGATTCGTCAAATCCAGCAGGGCCGCCGGAAAGGTGGTAACTTCAATCAGATAATCCTTGCCCTCGCTGGTTTTTATCAGATACCCCTTTTCACTGGCCTCCTGATAGAGATCCTCCTCTATGGCTAAAAACGGGTTGATATAGCCGAGGAAGCGTACCCCCCTGCTGTTAAGGCTTTTAATCTGTACCGGTAGTTCAGGATACTGGTCTTGGGCATATTTCCAGTTCCACATCAGCTGTTTTCCAAAGGCGGTCACCCGCTTGCCTTCCCAATCCTGAGCCCACAGGCCGCCAACCTGTACCCCCGCATTACGTGCATGCTCCAGTTTCTGCTCTATCTCCTCTCCGCCGCCCTGAACCCCCAGCCACATACCGTCGTAGGTCCACTCCGGAAGGGGGGGCTGAATACCGTGTATGCGGTTCAACGCAGCTGTAGCCGCCGGAAAACCGTCTTCAACACCAATTCGGAGTACCGGCATTTCCCAAAAGTGGAGGCTATACTGCCGGCGCCCGGTAAAATCAAACTCGGCATACGCAGAAGCATCGGCATAGCAGTACCAGCCACTGGAGCTGACAAAACTGGTAGCCGGAAAATAGGTAGAATACCAGTGCCCGCCGGCATGGGAGTGTATATTTGCAAACTGCGTAATGAGTCCCTTGCCGCGGCCAACCCCCTGCTCCTCAACCCACAGGGGAACCTTGCTGCCCCTAAGGTCTAGCCGGGAGTACTGCTCTCCGCAGCCGTAGAGATGTTCCTGCTCTTCCGCGGCTAGGTTAAGCCACAGCCGATTGAAATCCGGAGCCTTTCCCCGGCTGTCCTTCAGCTTGATGAAAAGCTCCCCGGCTTCAACGGTAAACTGTACTACAATCCCGTTTTCCGCTTGCAGAACAACTTGCTGCTCTTCTGCCTCTGTTACCTTCATCTGCCGCAGTACATGCTTTTGCTGCAGGTGATCCTTAATTTTGAAATTAGCGTGCCAGTCTTGAAATGATCCTTGCCCCTTGGCAACAGTCACACAGGGCTGAGCCTCATTGTGATCAATGAGCCGCTTGCCCTTAAAATAGATGCGAATAGAACCGGCAGACTCCTGCACCTGCAGAAGTCTGTCGGAGCTGTGAGGAACTCTTGTATACATAATATTAACCTTTTACCGCTCCTGCAGTGAGACCGCTGATTATCTTGTCGTGAAAGAATACATAGACGATGATACTTGGAATCATTGCCAATACAACTGCGGCATACATGGAGGGGTAGTCGCTGCGAAATTGGGTGGTAAAAAAGCTTATTCCCAGTTGTATTGTACGCACACTACTGGAGGAGGTTAGCAGGAGGGCATAGATAAATTCGTTCCATGACCATATAAAAGTAAGCGTACCGGCAGTTACCAGGCCCGACCTGGAAAGCGGCAGTACCACCTTGGTATAACGTTGAAGAAAAGAACAGCCGTCTATAATAGCTGCGTCTTCAAGATCCTTTGGGATATTTACCATAAAAGATTTAATCAGAAAAAACGAAATCGGTATATTGATAGCGGCATACGTGAGAATGAGCGCTGCCCGCGTATCGTATAAACCCAGATTTCGTATAATTGCCAGATACGGAACCATAAAGGCAACAATCGGCATAAGTACTCCGGCTACAATCACATTGGAAAGACTCTGTCGGAAGGGGAACTCTTCCCGGGAAACGACAAAAGAGGCCAATGAGGTTACCATTATATTAAGCAGGGTTGCGGTAGTAGCTATGATAACGGAGTTCATAAACAGCACATGCATTTTTGCAACACTGACCGCATTTATGTAGTTCTGTATTTGCCATACCGCAGGTAAGGCCAGTGGGTAGGCATTAAACTCAGCCTCGGTTTTAAAAGAAGTGAGAATCAGCCAAATAAGAGGCAGCACCGCTATTGCAAAAAAGAATAAGAGGTACGCCCATTTAACTAAATTAGTTATAACAGCTCTTAGTGTTTTCATTTTATTCTCCAGTTGTACACTCTATTGATCTTCACCGGTAAGACTCTTACTGCCTAAGGTTTTGTTCAAAGTGACAATCACAAAGAAACCGACTACTACCAGTATTGTTCCAATGGTACTTGCCTCCCCCAACTTGCGTGCCCCGATTTTATCGTACATCATTAAAGCTAAGGTGGAGGTACTGTGCCCCGGACCGCCGCCGGTCATCAGAAAAGTCGCTTCAAAGTGACGCAAACCGTAAGCCATGGCTAGGGTCATAGCCGTTACGATAATACCCCACACCACCGGGAGGGTAATCAGGGTCTCCTGCTGCCACACCGAGGCTCCATCGATCTCAGCTGCCTCGTAATAGGAAGTAGGAATCGACATAACTCCGGCCAGTATAATGATCATAAAATAGCCGATGTACATAACCTCCTGGGCGATAATTGCCGGAAGGGCTGTGTTAAAAGCACCCAGCCAGTTGTGTGACCACTCCTGTCCGGTAATCAGTGTCAGGACCGCATTCAGAGCACCATATTCGGCGTTGTAGACAGCCTTCCAGAGCATCGCAATCGCAACTCCCGAAATAACCTTTGGTACAAAATACACAGTACGCAGGGTCTTCCAGAATCTCGGTCTACGCGCCAGAATGAATGCAATAATTGTGGCCAATCCAATCTGCAGGAAACCGAGCGAGAGGGACCATATGATGTTATTGCGTGCTGATATCTGCAGAGTTGAGGCTTGTAGAAGTTTCGAATAGTTCTCAAAACCTACAAACTCCATTGAGCTGATACCGTTCCAGGAATTGAGACTGGAAAAAAAGACAAACCCAAAGGGATAGATAAAGAAGGCGGTATACATTGCGGTAATCGGAATCATGAAAATGATAATCCACTTCCAATTTTTATTTTTTACCAACATAAGAGGGGGGCTCCTTATAAAGTGGACGAGAGCCGTAGGGCCCTCGTCCGTGAATCTGCTTGCTTACATAAATTATAAGAGAAGCTTCTTAGTCGTTGGCCGCTTCCAGCATCTGTACAAACTCTTCTGGAGTGGCTCTTCCGAGGGCCAACTGATCCAATGCAGCTCCAAACTCCTGTACAACCGAAGCGGGAAACTTCGCAGCCAGGTGGTTCATTACAAAGGATGCATTTTCCTGTGCTTCAACGAATTTCTTCTGAAGCGGATCAACATCGTCGCTGTCGCTGAATGTGAACTTCGGAACCATCAAAGCACCGGAATCCATGGAAATACGCTTTACGTTTTCCGGCTGACTCATGTACTGCAGGAAAGTTAAAGCAGCCTCCCGTTTAGCCGGATCGTCGGTTGCACCTGATGCCAGTACAGTCTGAATAAAACCAATCTGAGCACCCTTTTCGCCGCCGGCAGCTGCCGGAGCAGAAGTCAGTTCAGTAGACTCGTATACTTCAGGGGCATTCTCGCGGATATTACCAATAAACCATGGACCATTACAGAACACTGCGGTTCTCTCAGCCAGATAGTGGCCGGAGGGAACAGAAGGACCGCCGCCGATGGCGTCTTTAGTGGTGTTTCCATTTGAATAAAGCCGTTTCAGAATCTCGGCACCCTTTACGTATGCAGGATCTGACAGCGGTTTATCCCAGATTCCGGGTCCGCCGACACTGGCCATGATGTGGGAGTACCACAGCATACTTGTCCATGCATTCGCACCACCGGTCATTTGAGAGGTCGGGGTCACATCGATAGCTTTTAACTTTTCGGCTGCATCCCAAAACTCATCGTAGGTCTTTGGAAAACCGTCAATACCGGCTTCGGCAAACAGGTCAGCATTGTACCAGATGGGGGTAATTGCCATTTCGTAAGGAATTACCTTGGTCTGTCCGTCGAGGGTCACTTCATTAATGATACTGGAGTCAAACCGGTTGCCCCAGCCGCCTGCCAGATCTTCGGAAAAATCTACCAGAATATCTCCTGAGTAGAAATCCTTCGTATCAGGATTCCACTTAAGTGTAAAAATGTCGGGTACCTGTCCGCCGGAGATCTGCGCAAGAATCTTCTTGTCGTAGATATCGTAGTCAGGCATCTCTTCGATCTGGACCTTAATCTGTCCGGCATGCTCTTCGTTGAACTTAGCAACGATATCCGCTACCGCATCCGCTTTTGCATCTTCACCTACCCAAATACAGGGCCAGTTCAGAACGACCTCTTTTTGCGCTTCCTGTTGTCCACCTGCAATTACCGGCATAGCCAGTACGGTAAACAGAGCAATCAGCATAATTGAAAAAACAGTAATTTTTTTCATATTCCCCTCTCTCCTCCTTTGAAATGTTTATTTTCTTTCCATAAGTAAGTAGACCACAAATATATTCAGTTGTCAACGAAAAATTATAGCCTACTTGATAGTCCGCTACTTAATAGTCCGCAGGGAATACTGAAGCGAAACATCAAACTGTTGAATCGCATACTCAAAGGTGCTGTCGCTGTGGATCTCTGTGTACACCTCCTGAAACAGGTTATGTCCTCCGTGTATTTTTTCAAAGTGACGGCTGCTCGCCTGAGCTTTCGATGCACTTACCGCATCGAGAGTTGCTTTATCCAGGGCAAAGGGGTTAGTACCGGCAAAAACACCTACATCCTCAACCAGCGGAACATCATTTGCAGGCCAGCAATCGCAGTCGGGGGTGATATTCATAGCGAAATTGATGAAAAAGGCCTTCTCCTTAAAGTACTGCTGAACCGCATAGGCGTACTCGGTTACCTTTTCAATAAAAATCTTGTTATCCTCGCTTGACCCCGCCTCCATAGCCTGGTAGTTACATGCGGCCACACACTGTCCACAGCCGATGCAAAGGGCATAATCGATTACCGCCTTATGCTCTTCCATAGTAATTGCCCCGACCGGGCAGACATTATAGCATTGGCGGCAGCCGACACAGTTCTCGTGATTCACCACCGGTTTAGAGGAGGAATGCTGCTCACGCTTACCAGCGATTGAGGCACAGCCCATGGACATATTTTTGATGGCTCCGCCGAAACCAGCCTCCATATGTCCTTTAAAGTGATTGAGAAAAATAATTCTATCCGCTTGAAGAATTCCTCCGGCCAGTTTTGCCTTTTTAATGTGCCGTCCGGGAATTGACACTTCCCGATAATCCAGACCGCGAACTCCATCGGCCGGAATAAATGCTGCGCCAACAGTTGCATAGTTAAAGCCGTGCTGCACCGCAGTCAGTGAGTGGTCGACCCCATTGTGACGCCCGCCCGAGTACAGCGTATTGGTGTCGGTCAAAAAAGGTGTTGCCCCGCAGTTCTTTATCTCTTCCGCCACAATTCGGGCATAGTTCGGATTAATGTAGCCAAGATTCTCGCGCTCGCCTACATGCAGCTTAATAGCAACCAATTCATTTTCTTTGATAGTTTCTAAAAAACCGGATTTCTTAATTAGTTTACGGAATTTTTTCTCCAGCGAATTTCCAAAATCCGCCTGCATATCCGTAAAGAGTATCTCATTCATGTTCACTTCTCCTTATGTAAATACATTTACTGCTACTGATATTTTAGGAACTTTACCGGGTAAATGCAATGAGTCAGCAATAATTTGGGTTTACGAGGAAGTATGAAAACAGCCCTGGAGATTTTTGAAAGCGCCTATAGTAGTAAAAGAATTAATAAAAGAAGTGATCCAGAACCAGGTCCGATGCCCCTATCCCGGCCAGAATTGGATCGTATTTACAAGGCAGCACCACACATTTTTCATCAGTCTGAGAGGCTTCGGTCCAATTTAGCTGCAGCTGTATTCGTTCAGCGAGGTAATTAGAAAGTGTCTCCGAGCGGGTAACCAACAAAAACGAGTCTGGCCCAAACAGTTGAAACAAGCTGTACACGCCTTCAGCAAGAATCCGTGCTTTTTCATCAAGAACTTTTAATACAGTTGCATTTTTTGAACCAATGGCTTGGTCAAGGTCATCGATGTTAATCTCTATCCCGGCCTCCCGAATATCATGAATCAGAGACTCCTCCGATACATAGCTTTCCAGGCAACCGTGGTGACCACACTCACACTCTCTGCCATTTATATCAATTGTCATGTGCCCAATTTCCAGCGTGGTTTTGTTATTTGTCACAAAAATGTGCCCATCATTGATAAAGGAACCACCTACCCCGCTTCGAATCAATACGGTAAGCAGGGTACGTTTTCCCTGGGCAACACCATACCGGTACTCACTCAAAGCCACCACTGTAGCATTATTGTGTACATACACCGGCATTCCGAAAGCCTCTTCGATAGGGGCTTTGATGGAAAAATTGCTCATTCCGCTAATACGACCGTAATGTACTACCGCGCCCGTATCAATATCCACCCTTCCGGGTGCTCCAATGCCAATTCCGATTAAGCGGTCAAGCTGGACACCCGATCGCTGTAAGGCCTTCTCAATCAGCTCTTTCAAAACGGTAACTACTTGCTGCGCATTTATAAAATCGTGCAGTTCAGCTACCTCTTTGTACACCGGCTGGCCGCTAAAATTTACAATCACAATTGATGCGGATCTTACCCAGAAATCAATTCCTATTACAAAGCGTGCATCCGATTTGCAGTGGTAATATACAGGACGGCGACCTTTACGCTCACTGGCTTCTACCTTTTTATCGACCACCTCTATTAACCCGCCCTCTTCCAGGCTTGAAAAAATTCGAAAGACCGTGGGGGGTTTTAGGCCTGTCAGTTGCACCACTTCGGACTGGCTAATACCGTCGCTATTGTGTATAATTCTGAGTACCAATTTTTCATTTTTCTCGCGGACGTCATTTCCGCGCAGCGGTTCACCTATCATATTCGTTTCTTTCTTTAAAAAAGTACATCACCGGCAATAATACCAGAGGATCCATTCGCTGTACAGAGTTTTTTCAAATTTAGAATTACTCTCCTCTTGCATAATTTTATGACCTGTTTTATATTTATTTTCAGGAAGTAAATAATATATTCTCTCACATAAAGGAGTCAGCTATGGATGAAAACACCTTGCAGGAGCTAAAAGATACCGCAAGGAGAATCCGCGCTCTGACGATCGACCAAATCGGTTATTTCGGCGTTGGTCACATCGGAGGAGCGTTGTCAATTGTGGAAGCATTGACGATTCTATATTACCGCCATATGAACATTGATCCTCAAAATCCGGCCAAGCGTGATCGGGATCAATTTATTCTGTCAAAGGGTCATGCCGGTCCGGCACTCTACAGCGTATTGGCCGACAAGGGTTACTTTCCACAGGAGTGGCTGCACACTCTGAACGTCGGAGGAACTCGCCTTCCGAGTCATGCCGATATGGTGCGCACCCCCGGAATCGATATGACCGCCGGCTCCCTCGGACAAGGTCTTTCCGCCGGAATCGGTAAAGCCCTCGGTCACCGTATAGACGGGATCGACAGCAAAATCTACGTTATCATCGGCGATGGAGAAAGTAACGAAGGCCAGGTATGGGAAGCAGCTATGAGCGCCAGCCATTATAAATTGAACAACCTGATTGCCTTCACCGACTACAACAAGATGCAAATTGACGGCTATACCCAGGACATCATGGACCTGGATGACCTCAATGCCAAATGGGTAGGCTTCGGTTGGAATGTACTGCGGGTAGACGGGCACAGCTTTCCGGCCCTCAATCGGGCTATCTGCAAAGCAAAAGAGGAAAAATGCCGCCCCACAATGATCATTATGGACACCATCAAGGGCAAGGGGGCCTACTTTGCCGAAGGAAATCTGGGGAACCACAATATGCCCTTCGACTACGATACCGCCAAAGAGGCAATTGCCCGACTTGAAAAAGGAGCAGAGTAATGGGAAAAGAGAAAGATATGCGCGCCACCTACAACGATACCCTAATTGATCTGGCCGCAAGTGATGAGCGAATTGTGCTTATGGAAGCCGATCTGATGAATGCCAGTGGGACGGTGACGTTCAAAAGTACCTACCCCGAACGGTTTTTCGACATGGGCGTGGCAGAGGCCAATATGGCCGGTGTAGCCGCCGGACTTAGTTCGGTCGGAAAAATTCCCTTTGCCGCCTCTTTTGCTCCCTTTGCCAGCCGGAAAACCTACGACCAGTTCTTCATTTCGGCGAACTACGCCCACCTCAACGTGAAAATGGTCGGGACCGATCCCGGCATTACCGCCCAAGTCAATGGGGGCACCCACATGTCCTTCGAAGACGGCGGCCTGATGCGCAACATACCCGGTTTGGTGGTTTTCGAACCCTGCGACAACGTTTCGCTGGAAAAACTAATCCGCAAAGCCGCCGAATACGAAGGCTGCACCTATATGCGCCTGCACCGCAAAGGCGGCAATATCATCTACAAAGAAGATGACGAGTTTGAACTCGGTAAGGGCGTTGTCCTGCGCGACGGAAGCGATGTTACCCTGGTAGCCACCGGTTTGGTAATGGTAGCGGAGGCATTGGAAGCTGCGGATGAACTGAAAAAAGAGGGCATTTCGGCGGCTGTTATCGATATGCACACCGTAAAGCCTATCGACCGCGAGTTGATAGTCAAATATGCCCAGAAGACCGGTGCATTTGTAACCTGCGAGAATCATCAGGTTGTCAACTTCCTCGGTTCGGCCGTAGCTGAAGTGCTGGTGGAAGAGCACCCCGCCCTTCTTAAACGGGTAGGTGTGCAGGATGAGTTTGGCGAAGTCGGCAAACTCGATTATCTGAAAAAGCGCTACGGACTCACAGCTGCCAATATTGCAGACAACGCTCGGGCAATACTCACACAGAAAAAACAGTAAGGAGAAGGAACTATGAAAATTGCAATAGCATCGGATTTATCCGGCTTTCCATTAAGAGAAGCGGTCATAGAGCACCTGCAAAAGCGTGACGACATCGAGATTATCGACTTCGGTATTGAATCGAAAGATAAGCCGAAAACTTATTGGGAACAGGCACCAAAGGTTGCAAAAGCAATTCAGAACGGCGAGGCTGAGAAGGGAATCCTGATCTGCGGCACCGCACAGGGAATGGCGATTGTGGCAAACAAATTCAAAGGTGTGTACGCCGCAGTGGCTGACGGCATATTCTCCGCTGAGCGCGGGAAGATCATCAACAACGCCAATGTTATTACCATGGGCGGCTGGATTACAGCCCCATTCCTGGGCACCCAGATTGTCGATGCCTGGCTTTCGATGGCATTCACCCAGAAAATGGAGTTCAAAAAGGACTTTCTTACCAATGCCTTCGAGCAGGTACAGGAAATAGAAAAAGAAAACTTCAAATAATATCACTACTGCAGGCCCTGGGTAGTCCGCGACAGCTGCAAAGCTGTACTCGGACAATTCTGGGCCTGTTATTTTACCTAATTCAACAAGGAGCAGAGTATGGCAGTAAGCGAACAGGATGTAGAAAAAATTGCAAAACTGGTAGCCCGCGCCCGTAAAGCTCAGGCAATTGCAGCCCAGTATACCCAGCAGCAGATTGACGATGCCTGTCTGGCCGTCGGCTGGGAGGTCTACGAGGATACCAATATCAAACAGCTGGCCGAAGCAGCGGTCGCCGAAACGGGAATGGGCAATATCGAGGATAAAATCAAAAAGCACAAGGGAAAGGTGTTGGGCGTTATCCGCGATATTAAAGGGGCCAAATCGGTTGGCTTAATAGAAGAAGATAAAGAGAATAAGATCAAAAAGTACGCCAAACCGGTGGGGGTGGTCGGGGCGCTTACCCCCGTCACCAACCCTACCGCCACCCCTGCCAGCAACGGGGTAACCATACTGAAGGGCCGTAATGCGGTTATCTTTGCTCCCCACCCCAAGGCAAAAAAATCTTCCAAAATGGCCGTAGACTTTATGCGTGCCGGCTTACGGAAGGTTGGTGCCCCCGAAGATCTGGTTCAAATTATCGAAGCGCCCTCCATTGAATTGACCGGCGAGCTGATGCGGCAGGTAGACATGGTTCTGGCCACCGGCGGCGGACCGATGGTAAAGGCCGCCTACTCCAGCGGAACTCCCGCCTACGGAGTCGGCCCCGGTAATTCGGTACAGATGATTGCCGAAGATGCCGATGTTGCCGATGCGGCACAGAAGATAACTATCAGCAAAATTTTCGACTACGCCACCAGTTGCTCCAGCGAAAACTCTGTAATTATTCAGCAGAGCGTGTACGACCAGGCGGTTGAAGAGTTCAAGAAACAGGGAGGCTACCTCTGTTCAGCCGAAGAAAAGGCCCAGCTCCAAAGTTGGATGTGGCAACCGAATAAGAAAGGTAAAATTGGTATCAATCCAAAGATTATCGCCCAGTCGGCTGAAAAAATCGCCACCGATGCCGGCCTCAGCATTCCCGCCGGTACCAGCATGCTAATGGTTGAAGGTAGCCTGCCGGTGGAAGAAGACCGGTTTACCGGAGAAAAACTATCTCCGGTGCTGACCTTATGGAAATACGACAGCTACCGTGAAGGATTAGACCTGCTGAAGGCTATCACCGACCACGCCGGCCGGGGTCACTCCTGCGGAATCCATACCAACAATCAGGAGTACATCGAGCAGATGAGTCTGGAAATGAATACCAGCCGTATTATGGTCCGTCAGCCCCAGGCACCTGCTAACGGCGGCAACTTTTTCAACGGCATGCCCTCCACCGTAACTCTCGGCTGCGGCACCTGGGGCGGCAACGTCACTACCGAAAATATCTACTACAAGCACTTCCTCAATATTACCTGGGTCTCCGAACCCTTCCCCCCGCAGAAGCCCAGCGACGAAGATATGTGGGGCGACTTCTGGAAACGCCACGGCGGTCCGGAGGGCGGCTCAGACCACGGCGGTCCGGAGGGCGGCAGCTCCAGCGGCCCTGCCAGCGGAGGAGCATAAGATGAAACTATTCGAATACCAGGCCAAAGAGGTGTTCAAAAACAGCGGTATCCCCGTACCCGACAGCCGGCTTGTCCACAACCGTAACGAAGCCGCCGCTGCAGTGGACGCGGTGGGCACCCCTTGTGCAGTAAAGTCCCAGCTGCTGATGGGCGGGCGCGGTAAAGCCGGGCTTATTAAATTGGCGAAAAATAAGGACGAAGCCCTGCAGATTGCCGACGAGCTCTTCTCCCACCCCGAGGGCGTCCGCACACTTTTGATTGAAGAGGCGGTGGATATAGAAAAAGAGCTGTATCTGTCCATCACCCTCGATCCGGTAAAAGCCGAAGGGCTGGTTATCGCCTGTGCCGAAGGCGGGGTTGAAATAGAAACCCTGGCAAAGGAGCGGCCCGAAGCCATTGTCCGCAAAAACTTCAACCTGACCCGCGGGTTGCAGGCCTACCAGGCCCGGGCGGTGGTCTACGACATGGGACTTAGCGGGGATGCAGCCAAACAGGCCGTTAAAATTCTGATGGGCTTGTACAAAGCCTTCACCACCTACGATGCCGAACTCATCGAAATAAACCCGCTCTTTCTGACCAAAACAGGGCCGGCCAAAGAGGGACAACTGATCGCCGGTGACGGCAAACTGTCCATCGACGACAACGCCGCCCACCGCCAGCAGGAGTACACAATTTCCCGGGAGCACTTCTCCAGTGATATGGAGTACGAAGCGGCTAAGGACGGGATCCCCTATCTGCAGTTCGACGGCGATATCAGCCTGATGTGTGCCGGCGCCGGCCTGACCACCACCGTCTACGACCTGATCAACTACGAGGGGGGCAGCGTGGCCAACTACCTGGAGTTCGGCGGGCCGAACTACCGCCGGGCCATGCGGGCCATGGAACTCTGCCTGCAGAACCCCTCCAAGGTCATTCTAATAGTCACCTTCGGCACCATTGCCCGGGCCGACGTAATGGCCCAGGGAGTGGTCGAAGCGATCAAGAAACTTAAGCCGAACCGCCCCATTGTTACCTGCATTCGCGGAACCAACGAAGAGGATGCGGTTAAGATTCTGCAGGAAGCCGGCTTAACACCAATCTTCGACACGGAAGAGGCGGTCCGCACCGCCGTTAAAATAGCACAAGGAGGGGCGGCATGAGCATATTTATCGACGAACAGACCCGCGTGCTCATCCAGGGCATCACCGGAAAAGAGGGAGCCTACTGGACCAAGCACATGCAGGAGATGGGCACCACCATCGTCGCCGGGGTCACCCCCGGCAAGGAGGGCCAGCAGGTAGAAGGAATCCCGGTCTATCACAGTGTAGAACGGGCAGCGCGGAACCATCAGCTGGATGCAGCCATGCTCTTCGTCCCGCCCCGCTTTACCAAGGACGCCGTTTTAGAGGCCCTGGAAGGGGGAATAAAGAAAATTGTAACCGTCGCCGACGGAATCCCGGTGCACGATGCAGTACAGATCCGCAAAGCCGCCCTTGAGGCGGGAGCTCTGGTGGTTGGAGGCAACACCTCCGGAGTCATATCGCCGGGAAAAGCGATGATGGGCTTTTTCCCTTACTGGATCACACGGGTCTATACCCCCGGCCGTATCGGAGTAATGACCCGCAGCGGCTCCCTTACTAACGAGGTAACCTCTATGGTAGTGGAAGCCGGCTTCGGTGTTTCCACCCTCATCGGCGTCGGCGGCGACCCGGTTCCGGGAACCCGCTTTGCGGAAATGCTGCCGGCCTACCAGCAGGACCCCGAAACTGATGCCGTGGTAATTATCGGCGAGCTGGGGGGCACCATGGAAGAGGAAGTGGCCGCTGCCATCGCAGAGCAGCAGTTTAGCAAACCCCTGGTCGCCTTCCTGGGCGGCCGCACCGCCCCGGCCGGTAAAAAGATGGGACACGCCGGCGCCATCGTTACCGGCGGCACCGGCTCGGTGGAAGACAAGGTGGCAGCCCTGGAGAAGGCCGGCGCCTCGGT
>JAIPFV010000006.1 GCA_021736475.1 Spirochaetia bacterium
AATGGCAGCACAGGCCTGCCGCATTCTAATGTCGGTTACCCTGGTTGAAATACCCAGCTCTGTGGCACCCATGCCAATAGCGCCTGAGCTTACCAGCAGTACCTGATGGTCCTGTTGTACCAGTTCGGCAATCTGTCCACTGATGAGGTCCATATAAGCGGTGTCCAGTGAATTTTCGGTTGTTATGAGGTTAGTTCCGATTTTAATAACTATTCGTTTGGTGGTGCTAAAGTCCCTCACCCATTTTCCTCCCCAGGCTCTTCCAAATTCAGGGAGCGATGGAGGAACGTACGGGCATTTGGTCCACTGTAATCAGCTGCTTTCTGTCCACTACCGTACAGCCTCCATTTATAGATAACCAGCCCTTCCAGACCAACCGGTCCACGAGCGTGGATCTTGTTGGTGCTTATTCCCACTTCGGCCCCTAGACCGAATCGAAACCCGTCGGAGAAACGGGTACTGGCGTTCCAAAACACATCCGCCGAGTCAACCAGATTCATAAACTGCTCCGCAGCTTGCTGGTCGGCAGTCACAATCGCATCGGTATGACCCGATCCGTAGGTATTGATGTGTTCGATCGCCGCATCCAAGCCATCGACTATTTTTACTGCCAGAATCTTATCCAGATATTCAGCGGACCAATCCTCGGGCTGTGCAGGTTTTACCTCTATATAAGCGCGGGTCCGCTCACAGCCCCGCAATTCGGTACCGCGGGCATCCATTCGCTCCTTCAAAGGAGGTAGAAAATCGCCGGCCACTGATGCATCCACCAGCAGAGTTTCCAGAGCATTACAAACCGCTACATATTGATTCTTTGAATCGTCGGCCAGCTCAACCGCCATCGGTATATCCGCCCTTGAGTGAACATACAGGTGGGTAACTCCGTCCGCGTGACCGAGCACCGGAATATTGGTGTTATCCATTATATACCTTACAAACTGATTCGATCCCCGCGGGATTAACAAATCTATGTGCCGGTCTAGGCCCAGCAGAGTTTTTACATCTTCCCGGGTTTCTATAAGCTGAATCCAGCCGGCCGGTATTCCGGCCGCTTCGGTGGCGGCGGCAATAATCTCCGCCAGCACCCGATTGGTCTCCAGGGCTTCGCGACCGCCCTTCAGCAGTACCGCATTCCCGCTTTTTAAACTGAGGGCTGCCATTTGTACAAGCGCATCGGGGCGCGACTCGAAAATCATGCCTATCACACCGATGGGACAGGTTACCTGAAAGAGACGTAAGCCTTCGTCCAGCTCACGCCCGCTCAACACTACTCCCACGGGATCCGACTGCCCGGCTACTCCGCGCACTCCCTGACAGGCTTGGTCAATCTTCTCCCCCTGGAATTTGAGCCGTTTTAAGAGCGGGGCCTCAAGTTGTTGCTGTTCAGCACGCGTGATATCGGACTGGTTTGCAGACTCTATTTTATGACGATGCTCCAGCAAAGCCGCTGCAATAGCCTCGAGGGCGGTGTTCTTTGCCGCCGTAGAGAGGCTTGCACAGCGTATTTGTGCCTGTTTGGCCTGGGTGGCCCTCTCTTGAATACTCACGAAATGCGCCTCCTTATGCCTTTTCATTGTATCCACTACCCCGCGCACATGTCCAGCCGTCTGTCACTCTTCGTTCAGCTTCGCCAGGAGGGTCAGCGCTTGCTCGCTGTGGTTGACATCCCATTATACATTATTGTATATAATGAGAAGTAGGAAATATCAATTTCACTCCAAGGGAGCTGTTATGAACCGAGAATCGAGCATCTATATAATTTTAAGAAACCTGTGTAAAGGCCTGTGCGGGGGCCTGCTAATTGGTGCCGGTCTGCTGATCCCGCTGAATGCTGCGGCTGAACCGGCCAACCACTATCCAGTCACCGTCGAAGACTCACTGGGCAATGAATTTACCATGGAAGAAGCACCCCAGCGGGTTGTACTGGCCGGGAAAGCGACCCTAATTACCGCAAATGCATACTACCTGTTTGAAGAGGCCCGCAATAAGGTCGTTGCCATTGGAAAAACTAATCAGGGTTTGGGAAATTTTCTTCCTCATCTGGATAAGAATTTCGAAGATGTAACAGAACTTTCCCATCAGGTAGGCCCCGAACAGGTTATGGCTCAGAGACCGGACCTGGTTATTGTCAAAGACTTTATGTACAAACGCCTGGGATCACCTCTGGCTAAATTGGGAGTTCCCGTGTTGGCCTTAAACCTGGAAAGTGCCTCAGCCTACGAACAGGATATCCGCACACTTGGAAAAGTACTTAACCAAGAAGCTCGTGCAGAGGAGATTTTAACCATCTATGATGAGCGGCTCTCCGAACTTGAACAGATAAGCGATTCGATTCCCGAAGCTGAAAAACCACGTGTCTTGATGCTGTATTACAGTGTTCGCGGCGGTGATACGGCCTTTAATATACCTCCTAAAAACTGGATGCAGACCTTTCAGGTTGAGGCAGCCGGGGGAACCCCTGTGTGGACCGATTCAAACCTTGGAAGCGGCTGGAAAACGGTTAACTTTGAACAGATCGCCGCCTGGGATCCGGATACCATCGTGATAACCAGCTATAACAGCGCTCCGGATAACTTTTTTGAAGATATTGTCAGCAGCCGTAAATGGCAGCAACTGAGAGCGGGCAGAGAGGAACGGGTGTATGCGTTTCCAGCCGACTTTTACAGCTGGGCACAACCGGACGTGCGGTGGATACTGGGGGCTCAATGGCTGGCTTACACCCTGCATCCGGATTCCTTTTCACATTTGAACATCAAGGCCGAGGTACGCAGTTTCTACCGGGAGATGTACGCCATCTCCGATAATAGTATCGATTCGCTGGTTATGCCGCGGCTCAATACAGCCCTTGAAAACAATGCACCCGAATAGTCTAAGATAATATGCTCGCAACCCTTCGTCGCCAGCGCAGAGGACTGGTCATTTTGTTGGTTCTATTGGCGGTCACTGTGGTGCTTGCCGTTCTGACGGGACGCTACCCCAGCCCCGGGCTTATCTCTCCGGCCCAGCTGCTTAAAGACCCTCTGGCTCAAAGCCTGGTGCTCAACCTGCGGCTGCCGCGCATAATCGCCGCACTGCTATTAGGCTCGGGATTAGCCGCTGCCGGCTTAGTATTCCAGATGATCTTTGCCAATCCTTTGGTAGAACCGGGCTTTTTGGGAGTCAGCCAGGGAGCGGCCTTCGGCGCATCAGTCAGTATAGTCGCATTTGCCCCGGCCCTTTGGATTATTCAGCTCTCTTCCGCCCTGTTCGCACTAATCGGCTTGGCAGTTTCCTATATTATGGCCCGTCACTTTCATTTTGGCGGCTGGGTGCTGCGTCTCATTCTTGCAGGTATCGCCGTAAGTGCCCTGTTCTCTTCGGGAATAGGAATTGTAAAGTTCGTGGCCGATCCAATGAGCCAGCTGCCGGAGATTACTTTTTGGATGCTCGGCGGACTGTGGAGCGTTGATTGGCAACAAACCCGCTCCATTCTGCCGGTGTGTATCATTGGAATCACTCTTTTGCTGGGATACCGCTGGCGACTAAATTTGCTGTCGATGGACGACCGGACGGCCTTTTCACTTGGGCTGGCACCCTTCCGGGAGCGGCTGTTGCTGCTGGTTACCGCCACGGCGGTCACCGCGGCAACTATCTCCATCAGCGGCATCGTCGCCTGGGTCGGCCTGATAGTACCGCACATCGCCCGCCGCCTGTTCAGCTCCGACGGGCGCTACGCCTTGCCCGCCTCAATGATCATTGGCGCTATCTACGTAGTGGTCTGTGATACCCTGGCCAGAACTGTGCTGGATGGAGAGATTCCCCTGGGAGTTTTAACCAGTTTTATAGGTGCAGGACTGTTTTTAGTACTGCTTAGCAAGAAAAGAATCAAAAAGGGAAAATACCGTGGCGAATCTACTCCTTGAAATACAGGATATTAGTTACCGCTATCGAATGAACACGACCCCGGTACTGCAGAATCTTTCAATGAGTATCGAAAAGGGTACGGTCAACACAATTCTCGGCCCCAACGGAGCCGGAAAATCAACCCTGCTGGACATCTGTTTAGGCTGGAAAGAACCGGAAACCGGTCGAATTCTGCTGAACCAACACGATATTTCCAGTTTCAGTCGCCGCCAGATGGGGCGCTGGATGAGTCTGGTTCCCCAGGATGAGCAAGTGCGTTTTGACTATACTGTATTAGAGTATCTGCTGCTCGGGAGGGCTCCCTACCTGTCGCAGCTTGAAATGCCGGGGCCGGAGGATGTAGATATCGCCCGCAGGGCGCTGGAAAAGGTGGGTTTACAACAGCTGCAGGAGCGCCCCGCCTCTAAGCTCTCCGGCGGAGAACACCAGCTGTTGATGATAGCCCGGGCTCTGGTTCAGGAGCCTCACATTCTGGTGCTGGATGAGCCAACCAGCCGGCTGGATCCGGGAAACCGTCAGAGGGTGGTCAGATTACTCAAAACACTGCTCAAGCACGGTGTCACTATCCTGTTCACAACCCACGATCCGACCCTGGCTGCGGACATATCCACCCATGCACTCCTGCTGAAACAGGGAAAGGTACTCCATGCCGGTCCGGAGGAGGAAGTACTCACCAGCAGCAACCTCTCCCAACTGTATGGAATCAGCATGGAGGTCCTTCGGAGGGAAGATAAAACTATCGTTTTTTCCACCCACTAAAACCAAAGAAGATAAACAGTTTCAAAAATCGAAGATTTTTGAAATACCAAGCTGCTATTTTACTGACACCTCGGTAAAGGAAAAACTCCGCGTATCGAATAGCCCCATATCGGTCAGCTTCAGCTCCGGTATTACCGGCAGGGCCAGAAAACTTAAAGTCATAAAGGGATCAAGTTCATTGTTTACACCCAGTTTTTCAATTGCAAGCGGGTACATTTTGCTCAGTTTTCGGCTGACATATTCCGGCGTTTCATCGGACATCAGACCGGCAATCGGGAGCTCCAGGGTAGCCAGGATCTCACCATCCAAAGCCATTGTAATTCCCCCGCCAACCCGTATAAGCTCCTGTACTGCAGCGTACATATCCCGATCGTTTTCCCCAATGACAATGATATTATGCGAATCATGGGCGATGGTGGAGGCAACTGCCCCCCGGGAAAGTTTGTAGTTTTCAACCAGGGCAATCCCAATGTGCCCGGTAGCCTTATGCCGCTCAACAACAGCCATTTTCAGCACATCCAGCTTATTATGATACTCAAAACAGCCCTCGGCATCACGCTGGATTTTGCGAGTTGCCTCTTCGGTAATTAAACTGTGGGACTGCAGTCGGATAACTCTGGCAATATCGGTTTCCAGATGCAGCTTGAATTGTTCTACCGGAAATTCCTTTACATTGACGGTTGCACTTACCTTGGAAATATCGGCATGGGGAACCTCAAATTCGGCTTTAAGTGAAGCGGCAACCCTTTTCCCGCCTACATACACCTGCTGTACATTGAAACGGGTCAAATCATCCACCATTACAATATCCGCCCGGTACCCGGGCGCCAGAGCTCCCCGGCCTTCCAGGCGGTAGGCTTCGGCCGAATTGATGGTCGCCATTTGAACCGCAGTGATCGGATCTATCCCGCGCTCAACGGCCAAACGCAGGTGATTATCAATATGCCCTTCTGCTAAAATATCCTCCGGCTGACGGTCATCGGTACAGAACATGCAGCGTCTGGAATTATGGGCATTCACTCCGGTTATCAAATCCGGCAGATTCTGCGCCGCAGAGCCCTGTCGAATAAGACAGTACATACCTACCCGCAGACGCTCGCGCATTTCATCCAGAGTGGAGCTCTCATGATCACTGGCTACCCCGGCAGCCGCATAGGCATTCAGTTCCTTGCCCAACAGCATTGGGCCATGACCGTCGATCATCTTTCCCCGTGAAATCGCCAGCATAATTTTATCCAGGATCCCATCATCACCGGATAAAAGGGCCGGATAATCCATGACCTCACCTAGACCGAGAACCCTCTCTTTCTCAAACAGGCCGGCTAACTTGTCCGCATCCAGTACTGCTCCCGCATTCTCAAATTCCGTAGCAGGCACACAACTGGGCAGCATAAAGAAAACCTCCAGCGGTAGTTCCCGACTGGCATCCAGCATGTAACGGATACCCTCGACACCACACACATTTGCAATCTCGTGGGGGTCGGCAACAATGGCGGTAGTACCGTGGGGTACAATCGCTTTTGCAAATTGGCCCGGAGAAGTAAGAGAAGACTCAATATGCACGTGTGCATCTATTAGTCCGGGTATCAAATAGCGTCCATGGGCTTCGACCTCCTCCACCCCTTCATAGGCGCCAACTCCTATTATCACTCCATTGTCTACGGCCAAATTTCCCTCGATCACTTCATGGGAAAAGACGTTCACTACCCGGGCCCCTTTAAAAACCAGCTCAGCCCGTTTACGGCCAGTGGCAACTTCAATTCTTCGCTTCACATCTGCTTTGTTTATGTTATTTTTGGCTGCTGTCTGCATATACTCTCCAGTCCTATTCAAATTAATTGTTGGTCTAGTATAATCTATGTTATAGGATATTTCCACAACAAACCGCAACATAAAGGAAACAAGATTTTAAAGGGGTGGATAATCGATAATTTTTTACATATAACGCGCAACATTTTGCAACATCATACTTGTAAGAATCAAAATTCAGGGTTACAATCGATTGAACAAAAAACTCAATTGATAGGAGTTCGTGTAATGGAAAAACTTTTTAAACTGAAGGAGCATAATACTTCAGTCAAAACAGAAGTGGTAGCTGGAATTACCACATTTCTTACCATGGCCTACATCCTGATAGTGAATCCGCAGATTCTCGCAAACACAGGAATGGACATGGGCGGTGTGTTTACTGCAACTGCACTCTCAGCAGCAATTGCTACTCTCGTGATGGCTTTTGCAGCAAACCTTCCGTTTGCCTTGGCACCGGGTATGGGCCTGAATGCCTTCTTCGCCTTTACGGTTGTACTGACCATGGGATACTCATGGCAGTTTGCACTGACCGCCGTTTTTCTTGAAGGTATAATTTTTATTGTTCTTACCCTTCTGAATGTACGCGAGGCAATCATCAACAGCATTCCAAAGAATGTGAAAAGGGCCATCTCCGTCGGTATAGGGCTTTTTATCGCCTTTATCGGTCTTCAGAATGCCGGACTCATTGTAAATGACGAAGCTACCCTGGTGGTACTGGGCGATGTAACCAGCCCGGTCACTCTACTGGCAATTATCGGTCTTTTAATTACCGGTGTGCTGCTGGCCTACAAGGTTAAGGGATCCCTGCTGATTGGTATCGTGGCTACAACCATTATTGGTCTACCCCTCGGAATCACCAGCCTCCCCTCAGGCAGCTGGGCTCCTCCTTCGTTAGCTCCGGTTCTCTTCCAATTTGATTTCTCCCAGGTTTTCACCATTGACATGCTGGTTGTACTGTTCACCTTCCTGTTCGTGGATATGTTCGATACAGTCGGCACGCTAATAGGTGTTTCAACTAAAGCAGGACTGATTAATAAAGATGGAAGCATCCCCAATGCAAAGGGCGCTCTGTTCGCCGATGCTATCGGAACCACTTTAGGTGCGTGCATGGGAACCAGTACCGTTACCACCTATGTAGAAAGTGCAGCAGGTGTTGCTGAAGGCGGACGAACCGGTATGACAGCCTTCACCACTGCAATCCTGTTCCTGCTGGCTCTGTTTGTCAGCCCCCTCTTCCTGATGATCCCGGGAGCTGCAACCGCACCGGCACTTGTTTTGGTTGGTCTGTTTATGATGTCTCCGATTATCCACATCGATTTCGAAGACTACACCGAAGCCATTCCGGCCTTCCTTACCATTATTATGATGCCTCTGGCCTACAGCATTGCCGATGGTATTATGTTTGGTATGCTCGGCTACGTTGCTCTTAAACTTCTCAGCGGCAAATCGAAGGACGTGAACTTTATTACAATCATTATTGCGATCGTCTTCCTGATTAAGTTTATCGTCGGCTAAGAACCCGCAAAAAAAGTCTTACAAAGCAAATAGGCTAAGAGAGGATAAATCCTTCCTCTCTTAGCCCTTTCATATAACCGGAATAAACCAACTACTAAACAATCAGTTCTTATTTTGGTAAGTTTCCATTTAATCAGATTTTCAGCATAAAAAAACCCTGACAAATATTCCTATGAGTATAACTATCAATTAGAATTGTTTTCGTTCCTCAAGACCTTCTGCGACCTTCTAAAATCTCGTTATAGTAATGTTCTTTACGCATATCCTCAAGATCTTTCAAGGCATCAACAACTTTATCACCTAAATAATTAGCAACCCCAAGTATCAATGCATTGGATATTGCTAATGGAACCAAGGACGAATTAAAATATCCTAACTGGCCTCTTCTGCCATAAAGAATAAGAGGCCCTACATTAACAATTGGTGGCATCAGCGTATCGGTAACCAAGCCCATTTGAATTCCTTTCTCCCCGAGTACTTCAGTCAAGCGACGAAAATCGATTGACGGTTTATAAAAGGAAAATAATAAAACAAAATCCTGCTTTTCTACTCTAAGAAGATCTTCAAATAATCGAATTCCTGAAGAAGAAATAATCTGAGTTTTCAACTTAAAACGATTTAAACGAAAGCACATATGATCAGCTAAAGCTCTATTAGGACCATTTCCATACACATGGACAGTATTACAGGTACTGATAAGCTCAACAACCTTCTGGAAGACCCGTTCATCTACACTATATACTGATTCTTCTAAAAATTTTAATTCTCTTTCAGTAATACTCTTGTAGGAAAAGCTAAGCTCTTGATCATCATTGATAGATCTTTTTATCCGCTCAGCCGGTGTTAAATATTTCGAGTAATAGCTAACTAGATCGTTTTTAAATTCTGTAAAACCTGAATAGTCTAAACGCTGGGCAAACCGTACTATAGTAGCTTCGCTGCTACCGATTGCTTTCGAAAGATCAGAAATTGAAGAAAAGATAAACTCATCGTAATGAGCCACGATATAATCAGCAATCTTTTTATGCTGCTTTGAAAAAGAATCGTATTCCTCGGTCAATCTGTTGAAGGACTTAATAAATTCTTCCATTCGTATCACCATTTTCTATAAATTCGTAGTTTTGCATTCATTATTTCATCAAAATGAAATTTTTTATTCATTATATAATTATATTATCATATTTATATTTCAACTACAAACCCCTATTATGATTTAAACACCTTTTTCAATAAGATTAGACAAAATTGTAACCTTATCATTCATCAGTTCAGCATTTTTTGCTTCAACTACTAACCTAAGCAGAGGCTCTGCATTTGACTCCCGAATAATAAACCACCATTCAGGGTAATCGATTCTCAAACCGTCAGTATAGTTTTTTTCGCCGTCAAAGAAAATTTCCGCCAACTCTTGAATTTTCTTAGGAATATCCTCCACAAAAAAATTAATCTCGCCAGAAAAATAATATGGGTTAATCTCGTTGGAAAGCACTGACAATGATTTCCTCTCTCTTGAAAGTACAGAGAGCACAACTAACACTGTAATAAATGCAGAATCACAATATGCATTTTCACTATAATAATAATGTCCAGCTAGCTCACCAGCCCATGAATAGTTATTTTTTCGCATCAAGTGTTTTATTCTTGCATGCCCTGTTGGGCAAGCATCTGAATGACCGCCCATTTTTTTAATATATTCTTTTACGCTACGTGATGAACGTATATCGTATAGAGCTCTCAGTTCTTTGTCTGGGGTTTTGTACCGATAGTAACGAGCAATAAGTGCTGTTATTAAATCAGGTGATACAAAGTTTCCTTTTTCATCGATAAAGATAGCTCTGTCTCCATCACCATCAAAACAGACACCAACATCCGCCCCGCTCTCTAAAACAGCCTTATGTAAAGGTTCTTGATTCGAGGCGGATAGAGGATCTGGTCCCCGATTGGGAAATTCACCGTCCGGCTCTTGGTAAAGAACGTCAAAATCCAGACCTTCAATCTGAAAGACTTCATTTACAAAACGCCCGGCAGCACCATTCCCACAATCAAAAATGCATTTTATATTTCTTATTCCTAAATCAAATAATTTAAGAAACTCAACATAATCATCTTGAATATCAAAATCAGTCTCTACGCCCCGTTGTTCTCCCTTTGAGGGAACTTGTTTAATAAGGGTTTCTAAGTTTGATAAGCCTGATTCTCTTCCAATTGGTATCGCATTTTCTCTGGAAATTTTCAGCCCGTTATACTCGGGAGGATTATGCGACGCTGTTATCATTACTACTGCATCATAACCATACTTCATGCTCGCAAAATAAACAGCAGGAGTATCGCAGATTCCTATATTAATGACATTGCTTCCTGAATCTATGATTCCACTTTTCAGAGCATCATAGATAGCGGGAGATGATGTTCTAGTATCTCTTCCAACTAAAACTTTGGAAGCATTTAGAAGTGTTTTTAAGTAATACCCAATTCGATAAACAGTGTCATAGCTCAACTCTTTAGGATAAATACCACGGATATCATTTGTTTTAAAAATCATGGGACCATACCCTTGCCCGCTGTAGAACTAATATGCATTTCAATTTCTCTTTTGTGTTTTTCCAGTTCATCTGATTTCTTCGCTTCAATCACCAATCGAAGAAACGGCTCGGTAGTGGACTCTCGAACGATGAACCACCAATCGGGATATTCAATTCTTAAACCATCTAAGGTACTAATATTTCCATCCTGATAAATTTCATTTAGTAGGGTTAATATGCCTGTCTTATTCTCTACCTCATAGTTAATTTCACCTGAGAAATAGTATCCACCAACTTCACTTACCAAATCTCTCAATGGTTTATCTTCCTCTTCTATCAAAGCTAGCATATAGATGATTGTTATCCATGCTGAATCGCAATAGTTATTGTCCCTAAAATAGTAGTGGCCTGTTAACTCGCCGCCTATAAGGGCTTTCTTTTCACGCATCATTTTTTTAATTCGTGAATGTCCAATTGGACACATAATCGGAGTGCCGCCCGATTTCTCTATGAATTCAGGTACGCACATTGAAGACCGTAAATCATATAGTACCTGTTCCTTTTTTTGCTCGCATTGACGGAGAAGATAACCTGAAACTAAAGCAGTAATAATATCAGGTGATACTGAATTACCATCTGCATCTATGAATACGACCCTGTCTGCATCTCCATCGAAGCAAATCCCTATATCTGCATTCTCTTTTTGAACATTTTTCTTTAATATGACTAGGTTTTTTGTCTTCATCGGATTCGGGCCATGTACTGGAAATGTACCATCCGGATACTGATGCAATAATATGGTCTCTACTTTTGTTTTATTAAATATTTTCTTTGCTACTTTACCAGCCATTCCATGTGAACAATCAATGACTATTCTTTTTTTCCCAAAACTATTCATAAAAGAATGAAGATATCGAATATATTCATTTAGTGGATCTTTTTTTTCTATACTTCCTGCATCAACTCTTTTCTTATTTTCGCTGGGACCATTTCTATCAAGATCTCCTCTATACTCGACACAACACTTTTCCAATTCTTGAAGTCCGTTCTCACTATCCATCGGCAAGGCTCCAGACTTTACAATTTTTAGACCATTGTATTCAGGTGGGTTGTGGGATGCGGTTATCATTACTCCTCCGTCGGCAGCGTAATGCTCTACCGCATAATAGAAAGCCGGCGTTTCTTGCATTCCAATATCAATAACTTTACACCCAGTGGCACAAATTCCGGTTGTTAAGGCAGTAAACATATCCTCAGATGAGACTCGCATATCTCTTCCGACAACAATGACAGAAGCCTTTAGCAAAGATGGAAGACATAGGCCAATACAATATATATCTTCATAGTATAGGTTTTTTCCGACTATTCCCCGAATATCATTTCTCTGAAAAATACTTTGGGAGATACTCATTCTATTGCTTCCTTTTTGTTTCATCAGTAGTTTCATTTTTTAACATCAATTCGATTCTTTCTTTGCTTACTAGTGCTTGCTGAAAAGTACGTGTTTCAATTACAAGGGGAAATTTCCACTTTTCCTTTACATATTTTTCAAAGAACATTTTAAAATTAATACTGCCCTCACCAACGGCCTTATGTTGGTCATCCTTACCGTTGTTATCGTGAATATGGCTGAGTAGAATATTTTGAGGCCCCAGGCCTTCCACAAACCTTTCCGGTTTAATGGATGTTGAGTGTGCATGTCCAATATCAAATGTGAAACCAGTTTTTTGATTTAAAGTTCTGTATGTTCTTAAGAGAGCCTCTGGTCTGGAGTGTACACGTTTTAACCGGTCTGAAAACTCATGTAAATTTTCTATACTCAAGCGGATACTAATTTCGTTACTAAGCTCCATCAACTCTTTCAAGGACTTCAATGTGAACTCCTCCGACACCTCAATCCATTCATCCCCGTAGTTAAGAATATTTACATTACCTCCATGCACCGTCACAACCTGTGCTCCAATTTCTACAGCATGTTGGAGTGATTTCTTCATTACTTGTACAGCAGCCATTCGCAAATCAGAGTCAAAAGCAGAGAGGTTCATATCGACAAACGGAAGATGAACTGAACAGAACAGTTTGTTCTTTTCAATAATATCCCGGGCTTTTCGTTTTTCCTTACTGCTCATCTCTTCAAAAAAAGGAAATTGATCTTTAAATTCCACCGCTGAAAATCCATGAGCAGAAACAATCTCCAGTATCTCTTCAATTTTTAGATTGCTTTTTCGCTGCAGACATGCTGTGTTTAGTCCAATTGGTTTCATTGTACTTCCCTGCTGAGTAATAAAATCTAAATCTCTTAGTTGTTCGAAAATTGGCCTTGTCGGTTCGCCGACAAGGCCAATTCAGTAATTAGAATCCTAGGTCCTTTAGCGCAAAGGACTGTATTCGGTTGTTTTTCTCATCGGCCAGTACTATACGCTTGTTCTTTGCGTCATAGGCTATACCTTCAGAGCTGGCCATCTCACCCTCATAGATGCCGGCCTTGCCGAACTGGGTGACAAAAGTACCGTCTTCCTGAAAAATCTTAATGGCAACTCTTCCCTCGTCGACTACGAAGACCAGATCCCAAGCTCCGACTGCCAGGCCTTCGACATCTTCGGCCAATTTATCCGGTCCAGGTCCCAAACCACCAAAGCTGTACAAGTATGAACCGGTTTCTGTGTCATAGACATCTACTTCACCTAGCCCATCTTCGGAGACATAAAGTTTGTTCAGCTTGCTGTTTACCACAATGTATCCGTTCTCTTCTGTCTCATTCTTGTCCATGATTGTTTTTACATAATTGTAGTCCGGGTCAAAAACGTGAATACCACGTCCGTCGTCGCTTACGTAGATACTTCCCGCATCATCAACCGCGATATCACCGATATCTTCGAACTCGCCAGGTCCTTCACCCTGTGTTCCAAATTCGTCAACAAGATTATAATTCGCATCGAAGATCAACACTTTAAAGAGCGCATTGTCACTCACATAGATGTTATCATCTTTGTCGACATCTATACCTTTAGGGTACATCCACTGTCCGCGTCCCTGTCCCCGCGACCCGATCAAAGAGATAAACTCTCCTTCACTGGTAAACGCGGATAAGTCAAAAGTTTCGGAACCGACAAGAATGTCGCCCTTACTGTTTACCGAAATTGGTTTCGGTGGTCCGAACTGATAAGTAGCACTATCGTGGGTTCCTTCAGCAGGTTCTCCAAACATTACCACCGGAGCCACCACTCCAAGATCTTCCGGCATACTATCGTATGCAGGTGGTCCACTTACGCAGCCTACCAGTCCGGCTATCACTCCGCACACAATTAGTGATACAATGATTTTTCTCATATCTACCCCCAATTTTTTATCTAAGACGGCCAACGGCCGTTTCTCTCTTTTAAAATCTACACAAGAACTTTTTCCGTCTCTTTATCAAATATATTGTAGGTTTCAGGTTTTACCGCTAACTTCATTTTTTCGCCATCCTTGTTTTTGAAGGTTCCTTCAAAGAGGAGGGCTACCTGTTCTTCCCCAGGTCTGGAAACCATAATGATCTGGGATGAACCAGCTGGTAGTTGAGCATCGACATGGTATTCAACCCCGTCGTCGGCAATATAGAAATCTTCAGGTCGGACAGCGACTATAACACTGTCCCGTCCATTGATCTTCTCTTCATCCACCGGCAGTCTGAAACCGCCGGCCTCGACAACCATCTTCCCATTCTCCTTCTTCACAGTCCCATCAAAAAAGTTCATTTGCGGGTTACTGATAAATCGAGCAACGAAGAGATTGGCCGGACGGCGGTACACATCTTCGGGAGTTCCGATCTGTTGGATTACTCCTTCATTCATTACACAGACTCGGCTAGAGATAGTCATTGCCTCTACCTGATCATGAGTTACATAGACGGTAGTAGCTTCCAGCTTTTGGTGCAGCTGCTTCAGCTCTGCTCGCATCTCGATTCGCAGTCTGGCGTCTAGATTAGAAAGAGGCTCGTCCATCAGATAAATATCCGGACGGTTGATAAGCATTCTCGCAATCGCTATTCGCTGCTGCTGCCCGCCGGAGAGTTCAGCCGGATAACGGTCTTTATACCCCTGCAGACGGACATCCTTCAGCGCCTGGGCGACATACTTCTTTATGTCCGGCTTTGGCAGTTTTTTCATTTGCAGTGGGAAAGCGATGTTTTGAAAAACCGTCATATGCGGCCATAGAGCATACGACTGAAATATCAAACCGAGATTTCTTTTCGAAGGTTCAACAATGATTTCCTCTTTTTTTGAAAATATCAACTTGTTGTCTATAAAAATTTTCCCTTCCGTCGGTTCGTCAAGTCCAGCAATTGCTCTGAGGGTAGTAGTCTTTCCGCAGCCGGAGGGCCCCAGAAGGGTGATGAAGTCGCCCTTTTCAATCTTAAGATTCAAATCGTCGACCGCAACTACCTCTCCCCATCGTTTAGTAATATGTTCTAATCTGATTTTCTCATTGGTATTGCTCATATGCTCTACACTCCTTTCACCAGTGATGTGCTTTGAAATCGCTTAATTAACAGAGTGCCTGTGATACTAATCACAACGATGATCATGGTGATTGCATCTCCGAATTGGTGAAAACCACTCTCGGCATACCTGAAAATCATGGTGGTAAGCACTTTGGTCTTTGGGGTGACCAGAAGCACAATCAATGACAACTCTCGCATTGTAGTAATGAACGAAAGAAGGAAACCAGCTACAAAACCACTTTTGGTAAGTGGATAGATGATTCTAGTAAACTTTTTAAAAAATCCTGCTCCAACCAGTCCAGCTGCCTCTTCGAGCTCCCTATCGATTTGCATCATAGCTGAGGTGCCCGTCCTTGAAGAAAAAGGCAATCGCTTTGCCAGCGAAACTATAACCAGAAGACTAAAGGTCCCGTAAAGGGCGGGTATCGGTCCTCTCGGTTGTGCAAACATACCGAGGTACACCGCTCCGAATGCTATACCGGGGATAATATATGGAGCGAAGGACAATGCGTCATTCATCTTTGAAAGGATCGTCCCTTTGCCGCGAACAATGGCATACCCCAGGAAGATTCCGATCACCGCTGCCAGGAAGGAAACCAAAACAGCCAATCTGAGCGAGTTCCAGGCTCCCTGGTATATCGAGGGGTTTCTCAAAATACCCGACTCACCCATACCCATTACCTGTCCTTTGGACCCTATCGACCCCGCCTCGCCGATCCAGAAGTGAGTTGTGAAGTTTGCCATTGAGTAGTCTCCCTCCGCCTCCATGAAGGTTTGCGCCAGAAGAATGTAGATCGGGAACAAAACGAAGAAGATAACGAACAGGACCATAATTATAAAAACAACATGCTTGAGCTTGCCCAAATCTATCGGTTTTGCCCGAAAACCCTTACCAGCTATTGTCACATAGCTTTTTCGCGCTCCGATCACCTTAACGTTCATGTAGATAGTGATGCCCGATATAAGGATCATTACTATTGCGAGAAGATAAGCATCGCCTTCAAGACCATTCTTTACATTCGCATACAACTGCGTCGAGAGTGTGTAATACCTTACTGGAATACCCAGAAAAGCAGGAGTACCGAATGTCCCGATCCCTTTTGAAAAGGTAAGAATAAAGGCGGCCAGAATCGACGGCATGACCAGCGGCAAGGTAATCTTGCGCATCACCTGCCATCGGTTTGCACCAAGCAGTTCTCCGGTTTCCTCCAACCGTGAATCAATGGATGCCAAAGCACCTGAAACGGTGATAAAGGCGTAGGCGTAATAGTGCAGTGAAAGGCAGATAATGATTGGTACCGGGCCATAGGCAAACCAGTTGGGAATAGCTATCCCGGTCATATACTCGAACCACCCGATGGACCCCCCAATACGCTGGTTTTTGAACACATTTATCCAGGCCAAGGAGATAACCCAAGACGGTATGATATAAGGCAGTGCCGCTATATTTGCAAGAGCTTTTTTTCCCGGTAAGTTAGTTCGCACTACAAGCCAGGCCAGAAGGCAGCCCCAAGAAATCGAGAGGATAGTGAGACCGGCGGTGATTAGTAGGGTATTCATGAGAGGAATGAGCAGCATCGGCTTTGACAACTTGCTCATGAATACTCGTCTGAAATGCACCAGTGAGAATTTACCCTCCTCAAATTCGACCCCCGAGGCCTTCACCTCGGGCAGCCGTTGATCCGAATAAGACAAAGTAAAAGATGTGTATAACAGATTTACCATCGGCATAAAAACAAAGAAGAGCAGCAATAGAAGGAGAATCAAGCCAATGATCCTTTGCGGTTGTGAATAGTTTCGTTTCAATCGTCGCAGCAAAGGGCTTCCAGACTGAATTGCTAAATCGGACATTTACTCCACCACCTGTTGATTCGCAAGTTTTAGTTCTCCCCCAGCTATATCAACCCAGTCGTAAACCGGATAGTTGCCGTTGTTGCCATCATGGGCAATAACCACACCGTGGGGAAAGCCCGGGAGAGCTTTGGAAGACACTTCAACCCCGTCATCATCCCAAATCGATTTGCCCTCTTCATTCAAGTGGGCAACTGTACGCACCAGCTCGTGTGGTTCATTGAGGTCGTAGATCCGAAGCATAGACGCTGCATTGGCTACCGTTCCTCCCTGATCGACAACAACCAAATAGCCTTCTCCGCCTTCTAGCCTGTAAATAGAGACTCCTTCGCGATCGGCGGAATAACCGTCTTTGTTAGAAGCAAAGGACAAAATCGGATTGGGATCGGCATCTGGTTCAGCGTAATATTTATGAACTCCCTTTGGTTCTTCTCCTACATAGAGATAGCCGGCCTCATCGTCACAGACCATCCCTTCTTTTGCACTAGGCGAGTCGAAATTAAGCACTCGCACCGCAGTCAGTCGTACCGCCTTACCGCTGCCATCGTCCTCTACCATGTACTGTGTAATATTGCCGTCCCGTTTGGGGGCGGTGAAGGCGTAGATATTGCCGTCATTCTTACTCTTGTAGAGGCCAAAACCATAACTCTCAAACTCCACAACGTTATTCTCGCTCTCGCCGTCGGCCAGCTTCACCAGCAGATCTTCTCCGGAGCTGTAATCGGGATTTATCTCGTAGACCGCTACTTTGCTGATACGGGTATAATCCGCCCGGCGGATATTGACCGCCACGATGTCGACCTCCCGGTCTCCAAGTTTGAGCCCATAGCGGACATCAATGTTGCCTGGTTTGCCATGAATATTCTTACACAGCAGTTCTTTGCCATCTAAATCCCAGGCGTAGATACCAACCGCCTTGTCCACGCCGAAAATCACACTGCGCGACGGGGTCTCGGGATGCACCCAAATCGCTGGGTCATCCGCATCACCGGTAATCCCTTCTCCGGTCGATTCTGTTGTAACTACCGGATGGACGAAGTTATCGGTCCTGTTCTCAACATAGGGAGTTTTTTCGACAGTTGTTCGGATGTTCGGAGATGCGCCGGGAGCTCCCGGAGCAGGACCTCCGGCACAGCCAAACACTAATCCCATTAAAGAAACACCAATTAGTAATAAGAAGACATTTCTCATAGTTTCAACCTCTTAATTCAATCTTAGTTAGACTGGTGCTGAATCCAGAAATCCTGGAATTCCACAATATGTTCATAAATGTAGTCCGGATCTTCGTACCACGTTTTCACATCCGACAGAGCGGGCTGATCTGGTGGCAGGGGAAGATCTTTCCGAGCCGGCCATGTGCCCGTTTGATTCCACGGTTCAAAGCCTTCCTCATAGGCCCAGCGGATATACAACTTAGCAGCATGTGGGTTAGGGGCGTATATAGGAACTGCCAGAGCCTGATAACTGACGTAACTTCCTACCGGATCTAAATTCCAGGCAATTTCAAATGCTAAATTGTTCGTCTCCCGATACTTCATTTTTGAAGGCGAAACAATAGCCAAAGGAGGCTTCTCCTGCCCCTTGGTGCCTGCAGCAATAGCCGCCGGTGTACCGCTGGAGGTTAAGACGATGCCGTTTTCGATCAGTCGTTTTACAAACTCATATCCTGCGTTCTCAACTCCCTCGCTCAACTCGATAGGCTCGCCGAACTCTTTCATGTAGAGCTCCGCCATTAGATCAGAGTTGCGTACGAACATCATCATCATTCCGATTTCAGAACCGCCCTGCATCGGATCTTTCATAGTCAAACGATTCTCCCACTCCGGCCGGGTAAGATCCCACCACGAATCCACAGGCGGTTTGTCATATACTTCGGAGTTGTAGGCCACTGCCTTGCCGCCCAACCGCTGAATACCCAGAGGCTGGTCTTCGATATCCTCCAGCAGTTTAGGTTCAATATACCTGGGAACAAAGCGATATGCTGTTCCCCGTTTCACAAACTCATTGTTCAAGGTGTGAGTTCCAGAGGAGAGTACTACATCACAGTTATACACTCCCGCTTTCTGCTCTCGACCGAGCTTTTCATAGAGACTTCCAGTGGCGAGATCGTAGGGCTCTACCTTAATCCCATATTCTTCAGAAAAAGTTCGGACACTGTCAAAAATACTACCGGAGTTGCAATACACCACCAGATGCCCCTCTTCCTTAGCCTTCCGCTCGATCTCTTCCCAGTCGTCCTCCTTGGGCCGATACTGACCGAGGCCGGCATATTGTTCCCACTCTTCAGCAGAGTCGAAACTCTTTCTTCCATCTTCCTGCTGTCCATTCGAGAACACAGGCGCTAACGAAATAATTAAGCATAGCACAAACATTGATGATAAAAGGGTGGCCTTTCTTCTCTTCATTTTTATACCTCCGTTTTATATTAGGTTTATTCATGTAGAGCATGAATAAACTGTTGTCGACTATATTAGCATTAATTTTTTTCATTTTTAGTTATATTTGCAATTATTGTTTCATTATCACACTAAAATTTTCTGCTGTCAAACTTTTTTGCAAGTTTTCTTTCTTTTATTGACATATATGAAACTTTAGTTTAGCTTTGTTTCATGGACCATATTTTAAAACGACTTCAGGGTCAGTCATTTCACCTCTCAGAAGCTGTATACAATTTCCTTGACACAATCTACGATTCACTTACAACAAAGCCTATTCCGAATCTTCCTCTTCCGACCGGCCCTACTCGACTGCATGCAAAGATGATAGACCAACATAGAAAACAGTTTTTCTCGGAAGAATACATAAGCGACCGTATTGAACACCCTATAGCGGGTACCATTGATCATATACATGCAGAGGTTACTGCTTCCCTATCCATTGAGTTAGCCCTGCAGGCAGAGTTAACTCCGTATGCTGCCGAACTGCTGCGGTTGGCTGGTCATATGCATGACTCAGAACGCACTTTCCCAAACAAGATGGTACAGGGAGAAGAAAATTTTCGCAAAAATCCAAGCCTTTACAAAAAATTTAAGCAGAAACATGCCCTGAAATCTGCCGAAACAGTTCGCTCTATCGGAGAGGAGTATAATGAAGAGAATAATTTAGAGATTAATTATTTTTTGGTTGATGCATGTTACCTGGTAGAACATCATGAAATCGGGGGTGAAAAAGTAAATGGAATACCTGCATACAAACCATCATTATTGTATCCTGATCTAAATCTAAATGTACTAGCTGATATTCTTTGTGAAGCAGATTCTATCGCGTATTTTTATGCAAATATCCTTACCAACTGGACAGAATGCGGTAAGGACATAGAATCACTTTCAAATAAAATTCACTTTATGTATGATAGAATAAGCAATTTTGCTAAGCAGGAATTACACTCACGTATCCTCAATAATAGCGAACATATATTGGGACGTACAGATACCACAGACAAAGATATTAAGACTATTCGTTCGGCTTTAATTACCATTTGCTCGGAAGACAATTTAAAGATTTCAGAAGATGTAAAATCATGAAAAACAGAAAAATTGCATTTTCACTACCCCATACTTACCTCACTGGACATATTTCATCTAAGCGTGACCATATTTTACACCAGCTTTATGGGGAAGCGGATGTATTACTATCAAGGTTATCACAGGTAGTTCGCGGAATTGAAATTAGTAGTTTCGATGCGGGAGTTTCGGTAGAAGCGGTTGAAGCATCGATTCAATCGATCTGGAACTCCAAACTTGAAGTAATAATTCACGCATATTTACCTGAAGAGATACTCGGAAATGATATTGCTTCTGTATATCCATGGCTTGAAATGATTCTTGAAAGGGCACAGTCTTATCAAAACCATCTTCTGATTAATATACACGCCCTTGCATCAAAAACAATAGACACTACTTATTCACTAAAAAAGACAATAAATAACCTAAAACAGATATCTTTATTGATCAAGAAAGAAAAGTATCCTATTTCATTTGCAGTTGAGATTAATAGAGAAAAGAATAAGAATGATCCAAGTACTGGTTACGAAAATCTGATAGAAATATGCCGGCAGGTAGATAATCCTAAAATTGGAATAGGGTGGGATATCGGGCATACATATTATAATGTATGTAATTCTTATATTCCAAAAGATCCGCCTCGTGAGTTTATCGAAAGGGTAGTGCATACACATATTCATGACTTGAACAGCAACGGTCAGACTCACTGGCCACTGGTGACGGGAAACTTACCGCTGAAATTCTATTTGCAAAAACTTCAATCGGTAGCATACAACCAGTACCACACTTTAGAGCTCTATCCTGAACGGTTCATAGACACTCTATCAGCCGATATAACTATGTTTGAAAGTATTGAGATCCTAAAAAAGGCTGAAACTTAATGTTAATAAAGAGACCTATATTTTAAAAGTATTTCCGACCATGTTTCTCCTCTTTCCAGATCATTGCATATGGATTCCATCCATTGACGGAAGGCACCTACACCGATTTTTCCAGATATCACAGCTTCACCCGGGTCAGTTTTATCTCCCACAGACAGAAGAGTCACCCCCTTAATATTTCTTATCATATTATCATTACCACCATGAAATAGTTCATTGCCGGAAAAAAGGATATTGTGAGACGGTATCTGCTCGCGATTTATTAGATCCCGGGTACCTCTCTCCTTATCATTACCCACAAGAACAAATTTAATTCCTCTTGCACCCGGAAAAGGAATTTGTACTCCTATATCTCCAAATCTCATAAGATAACCTTCTTCTGAAAGTCTTTTCTTTGCATATTCAATCAGCGTCTTACGAGCCCCCATGGCTATTGATTCTTTGTATGGCTCGGCAGAGATATCACCCAGCATCATCCAACTTACCGATCCTCCCCGAAAATATGTCTCTGAAAGTTCAGGATCGAATCCAAAATCCTGGAGTATAGGCTTCATTTCGCACAAGATGCCTTCGGATTCAAAGCCCGCCTTCAGCAGTACAGCTTTTGCTCTTTTATATCTCTCCGCAACAGGATTATCATCCTTTAAAATACCTCTTTGAAATTCTTCTCTTCCTATTATGGCAAGAGCCTGGGCATCAGTAAAAACACGTCTAAACTGTTCATCCTCGGCCCAAACCTTCTTTTCGGAGTTATAGTAATATTTTTGGCTCCCATCTCCACCGTAATATAAAACTCCGGGCAGAAGCTCTGATGGCAACCGGTATAAGATCCGAGGACCAAGTTTTACCATCGCCACTCCACTCATCGGAACCCATAAAACTTTATGCTGTTGAAGTATTTCAATGTTTTTTGAAATCCATTTGATCCAATCTGTATCCGGTGTGATCCCGGAGTGAATGATTGTATCATCAATATCGGTCATCCATGCTCCTGTGAAACCGTTCGCATTTCCCTTGTGAGCCTTCTCACTTTTGTTCATGCAGTCACCTTTCCGACAGGAAACAGATTGTAAATATCTGTTAGGCTGTCTACTACTATATCCGGCACCCGTAATGGCCCAATATCCCTTTCTGGGCTGTATTTCTCACCTTTTACGATGACCACTGCATAAAATCCAGCTAATCTCGGCCCTTCCACATCCCTATTGGGAGCATCTCCAATATAAACGCAATTTTTGGGTGAAACCCCGGCTCTCTTGCAGGCAAGAAGAAATATCTCCGGATCGGGTTTTCTGACCCGTTCTTCCGACGACATAACAATAACATCTAAATCATTATATATATCAGCATCCTGTAATTCCTGCGGCACCATGGACAAGCTAACTGTATTACTGACCAGTCCAAGGTGATACCCTCGAACTCGTAATTCCTTGATTAGTAGTGCGGACTCCGGATACATAATCCGAGGCCCTTTTACATAGGAGGCCATAATGAGTAGTCTATCAGCATTATCCATTACCAGTTGCTTATCAGGAGCGTCGAAAAACAACCATTTTACACAAATATTTTCAACAGTTTCTTCATAGCTGGATGAAAGCGACCATTCCTTATACTTTTTATTTCTTATCTTGAGAATTTGCCTAAATTCAATTGGATCAAGTGCGTACCCAAGGAATCTTCTGATTCTATCCGCAGCGCGGATACCGTCATCAACATGAGGAACCTGATAACTGAGAGTACCGCCTTTATCAAAGAAGATAAAATCTATCTTTGATAAGTTAATGTCCTTCCGTATCATTTTTATCACAAGATAATCTCCAGTATCTTCAAGGGAGGGTAAAAGCTTATAAGAATATTATGCAACTTTTATTGCATTGTCAATATTTTTTGTAATTTTCATTGCATTTTAGGTTAATAATTGGCGTCTGCTCACATAGAAACCGCATAAGCTAAGATATAGAGTAGTTTTTCTTTTTTGAATGAGTATATTCAGAAGGAGTAAGGCTAAGGAGTGCTACAGGTAATGCCTCATTTCAGGGCCCACCCACAACGCGGCTTCAGTAGTATCAACGGCAATATCACAATTTTCTAACTGCGGTATATAACATTCGACCGCTTTTAAATACTGTGTTCGGAAGTAGCGATTGATAAAATAGAAAATATCATATTTTTTTAGATAATCAATATCACGTTTCCATTTGCGCTTAAGCCGTATGTCATCACTAGTCAGATACACCACTTTAACTCCAATATATTGCAAAAGTTCTTCAAACAGGAAAGGAAAGTTTCCTTCAATAAAAATGACATCTGCAGGCGCTACTTCTATTCCACTGTGTCCCACTTTTAATCTTCCCTTTTCATCATGGCTGGAAGTCTCATATATATATCCATATTGAGGTATCTCTGTGTTCCTGCCCTGCTTCAGATCCATTAAACTTTTTTTTAAAAGTTCAAAATGCAAAGCTTCCTCACCCATAGAATGAATGCCATGTGCTTCTCTATACTCCCGATCAGTAAAAAAGTTATCCATCTCAATGGTCGAGACTATTTTGCCTAAACCTTTAATATGTTCCTTTAACCGATCGACAATTTCTGTTTTCCCGGCAGCTGTAGGTCCGGCAATTCCAATTATTAATGGTGTTCCAATCTTTTCTATAAGCAGTTCTATAATGTCAATAAATCTAGAATCGATTTCTTTATTTGCTTCCTTAAAATCACCGTACCCTATGCCTTGGTACATCTCAAATTCCTTTTGAGCTTTAGAAAACTGAACAAATGGACCACCATCTAGATTTTCAATCACTTTTTCAGTAAAATAAGTAATTTTTGGAAGAAAGAAAAAGCCCCGTATATCGAAATGAAAATGTTCACAGATCCAGTCAGTGCTGTATTGTCCGCTTATCAATCCTTTGAATAGAGTTCTAGTTATATGCAGGACATTCTGGTCTAAAACTGTTTTACCATTCTTTTTAGGCTTTACCTTTACGTTTCTATAAAAAGAGGGATCCTTACTTTTTTCTAATAAAGCCTTTTTTGGCTCCTCCTGAACTGTATCCCATCCAACCGCGGGATTCACATTTTTCATTGCATACATGAACTCGTAGAATTCGAGTTTTTCTAAACCGCGATTAACCTTTTTCATTTTGTTAAATAAGTCTTCAAAAATAGCATCTTTGTTTTCCACTATACATTTTCCTTTCATACGATACAAAATTATCTTTTTGATTCTAAGCCAACCTTAGATGATGATATGTGGATTATTTAATCAAAGTCAATATCTAATAAACTAACAAATAGGTCGTACCGGTTTTCAAAACCAGTGGCACAAAATAAAGCGGGTCTGTGTACACACACAGCCCGCTTTTTTAAAACACCCATGTTTGATGCTCTTTGATGCTCTAAATCATGACTCTAAACTAGGGATACATCATCTTAGAGGCCTGCTCTACCGCATCGACAATCTGCTGATACCCTGTACAGCGGCACAAGTTTGTGTTGATTCCTCTGCGGATCTCCTCGCGATCGGGATGTTTATTTTTTAGCAGCAGAGAATATGCCGACAGAACCATTCCTGGGGTACAAAAACCGCATTGAATTGCACCGGCATCAATAAATGCCTGCTGGATAGGATGGAGGGATCCGTCGGGCCGCTCAAAGCCCTCGATAGTGGCAATCCGCTTACCAACCACACTGCTTACCTTTGTCAAACAAGAGCGTCGGGCGGCGTCGTCAATCAATACAGTACAAGAACCGCAGGCTCCGGTGCCGCAGCCGTTCTTAGTCCCGGTCAGGTTCAATACCTCCCGTATATAGTCCAACAGATTCATATTCAGTTCCGCCTCGGTCAAAGCGTGTTCGGTCCCGTTTACAGTAAGTACAGGTGTTGTCTGTTCAGCGCTCATTTTAACTCCTCTATTTTAAGTCCTCAGGATTCACTTTCAAGGGCATGTCCCGGTATCGAATACCGGTTGCGTTATATACCGCGTTGGCGATAGCCGGGGCAATCAGCTCCAATGCCGGTTCGCCGATCCCCTTTGCTTTAGAAGGGGACTGCGGGTCGGGGTTTTCTACGATTATACCGGTCATTTCCGGCAGCTCGCGAGCTTTCGGTATTTTATAGTGGTTCAGGTCCAAGTGGGCAAACTTTCCATTTTCAATTTCAAGATCTTCAGATAGTGCCATACCGATACCCTGGGTGATCCCCCCGTACATCTGCCCTAACACCATAGCCCGGTTAACGGCCCGCCCGATATCGTGGGCGGCCACGACATTCTGCAGTTTAATCTTGCCGGTACTCTTGTTGACCGTCAGCTCCACCGCCTGGCAGCTGTACACATAGGTAAAATAGGCATCTCCCTGACCGGTTTCCTCGTCCCAGGACACATCCGGTGCCTGAAAAGAGCCAAAGGCATAGGGATAGACCCTCTTCAAAAACAGATGCTGCATAGCCTCATCCCAGGTGATTTTAGAATCGCTGTCAGGACCAAGCACATGGTCATCTGCAAAGCGCACTTCCTCCGGCCGACACTGCAGCACATCGTACAAATTATCCGCCATCAGCTGCTTGAGTTTCTGGACTGCAGCGGTTACCGCTCCGCCGCCCATTATGGTGCCCCGGGTGGCCACTGTGGTTCCGCCGTCGGGCACATTACTGGTGGAGGAGCGTTTGTATTTGATGCGGTCAAGACGTACTCCTAACTGCTCAGCCAGCAGCATCAGCATTACCGATTCAGCACCCTGCCCGTTCTCGTGAATTCCGGTTTCCAACAGGATAGACCCATCAAATTGACAGTTAATGACACTCGAGCAGAAGTCCATTCCTTCGGCCCCCAAACTTGAGCCCCGATAACTGATAGAAAGGCCCACTCCATAAAGCTCATCTCCCTCGGAAGTACCCCGGGAACATCTGCCGAGCTTTTCCTCATAAGCTATCTCGCCGGCTACACGGTCCATCACCTGTTCCATGCTGACGGTGTGAGTATCAAGCACCTGCCCGGTGACTGTCTCACCATCCTGTTTGACCATATTAATTCGGCGATACTCTAGAGGACTTATTCCAAGCCGCTCTGCAGCAATATCACTGATCTGTTCCACCGCAAAGTTCACCTGTGGGGCTCCAAACCCACGCATTGCCCCGGTAACCGGATTATTGGTGGCTACACACAGTACATCGGCATGCACATTATCGACCGTGTAGGGGCCGAAACACTGGGCGGTGGACCGCCAGTTAACCCAGGGGCTGACCGACAGATACGGACCGCCGTCGGAGATCATGCGCACTTGAACCGCTTTCACCCGGCCGCTCTTCTCAATGCCGACCTTGTAGTTCAATCGGTAGGGATGGCGTTTGTAGCTTTCCCGGATCGACCATTCGCGGGTATAGGTAAGTTTTACCGGCCGGTTCAACAGCCTGGCAGCCAAAGCTGCCCGAGCGCAGACGATTGCAGCGGTATCATCCTTTCCACCAAAACCGCCGCCCGTCGGAGGCTGGTACACTTCAATATGAGACAACGGCTCACCGAGAAGAGCTCCCACAAAGCGGCGAGTGCTGAAGGGATGCTGCATACTTCCGTATACCTCCATTACCCCGTCCTGCCGAGGCACACACACCGCCGATTCGGGCTCCATATACGCATGTTCAATAAACTGGGTAGAGAACTCCTCCTGCAGGACGATATCGCAGTTTTTAAGTTCCTGCGGGGCATCACCACGCCGCATTTTGTGGTGGTTCATCAGGTTTGAGTTTTCTATTTCCCGTACAATCGGACTCTCCGGGCTAAGGGCCGCTTCCGGGTCGCTCACCACCGGCAAGGGGTCGGCACTGATTACAACTTTTTCTGCAGCTGAAAGAGCCTGGCTTCTCTGTTCTGCTACTACCAGTGCTACCACATCACCCGCACACATTATCTTTTTCTCGGCAAACATACAGTAATCCTGATCGATCTGACCAAAACGAATACTGCCGGGCACATCGGCGGCGGTAATAACTTTCAGCACTCCCGCACTTTTTTCCGCAGCCCCAGTATCAACCTGCAGATTCTCCGCATGAATGTAATCACTATAAACTGGAACCGCATGGGCCATATTGAAAAACTTTAAGTCGTCGCTGTATTTGGCTTTTCCGGTAACCTTTGCATATGCATCATTCCGAAATACTTTTCCGGAGGGTATTTTCATTCCACTACTCCTCGAGGTGTTTGCAACAGTTTACAACAATTTTCTGCTTATATCAATAAATTTTTACTGGACAAGTAATCTATTCGTTGTATAATGTTGCAAAATATTTTTTTAGGGGACATACATGAGCAACACAGACACAGCTGCGACAGAACCGCAGACAGATCAGTCGATTGAATTGATCTATGGATTAGACGACCGCCCACCTTTTTTGGAAGCATTATTTGCTGCCCTCCAGCACCTTTTGGCAATTTTTGTCGGAATCGTAACACCTCCGACCATCATTTGTGCAGTACTTGGTCTTCCAATCGAAATTACCTCCTACATCATCAGTATGGCATTGGTAGTTTCAGGTATTTCAACTTTCATTCAAGCCCGACGCTTCGGCCCGATCGGCTCGGGACTACTGAGTATCCAGGGTACCAGCTTCACCTTTCTGGGAGCAATCATCGCCACCGGCAGCAGCATATTGTCGGCCGGAGGTTCTCCGGAAATGGCCCTTACCACTATATTCGGCGTCTGTTTCCTTGGTTCTTTCGTCGAGATGATTTTCAGTCGTTTCTTAAAATTTCTAAAGAAAATCATCACTCCCCTGGTCAGTGGTATAGTAGTAACCCTGATTGGTCTCTCCCTAATTAAGGTTGGAATAACTGATATCGGCGGCGGTGCTGCTGCACAGGGCAGCGAATCCTTCGGCAGCCTAACCAACCTGATGCTGGCCGGAATAGTACTAATTACCATCGTTATTTTCAACCGCAGCAAAAACGGCTTTCTGCGAATGAGTGCTATTGTAATTGGCCTGGTAGTCGGTTATATCATAGCGGCCTTCATGGGAATGGTTGACTTTAACAAGCTGAGCGAACTAAGTTTAATGAACTTCCCGGTTCCCTTTAAGTTCGGCTTCTTCGGATTTAATTTATCCGCTTTCATTACCATCAGCTTACTCTACCTTATCACTACTGTAGAATCAATCGGAGACCTCACCGCTACCTCGATGGTCTCGGGACAACCTATTGAGGGCGATAAATACATCAAAACCATTTCCGGAGGCGTATTGGGCGACGGTTTCAACTCTGCCCTTGCAGCTATCTTTAACTCTTTCCCCAACACAACCTTCAGTCAGAACAATGGTGTTATCCAGCTTACCGGTGTGGCCAGCCGCTATATCGGCTACTTTATTGCCGGACTGCTGGTACTTTTCGGCATGTTTCCGGTGATCGGAGGAGTCTTTTCCCTCATTCCCGCCCCTGTTCTAGGCGGCGCCACTATTATCATGTTCGGTACAGTTGCCGCTTCCGGTATTAAGATTATTGCATCCAGCATAATCGATCGGCGGGGAATCTTGATAATGGCAATTTCCTTCGGCCTCGGCCTGGGAGTTCTGATGGTTCCCGATGTAGTTCGTTACTTTCCAGGGGTTTTGAACTCAATTTTCAGTGACTCAATCACTACCGGAGGCCTCTCTGCAATTTTTCTGAATATTGTACTGCCGCGCTCATACCGGCAACAGAAGGTTCACGAGAACCTCCGTACCGATTTAACCTAAAAACAGGCCTAAATTGTGCAAAAGAAAGGCGGCTGTAAGAGTACAGTCGCCTCTTTTTTTCTGCATGACAGGTTTCTGCATGACAGGTTTCTGCATACAGATTTGTGCATACAGATTTGCTTACAAAGCGATATCCTGCCCTTCTACTTCACTTACCAGGGCTTCAAACAGGGTTATGACATCCTTATTCATCTTTCTCAGTGTGGTCGAGAGTTTGCGTGCAATCTGCAGGGTAATTTTAAAACCCATATACGGATTTTCCTCGCAAAACTGCAGAAAATCGTGGCGGGAGAGACAAAACAGATTTATATCGCTTTCCGCTACCACGGTGGCCGAACGCCTATCTTCATCGATCAGTGCCAATTCTCCAAAATAGACATTATCCTTCTCCTGCATAATCACCACTGTGTACGGTTCGTTCTGCAGGGTTTTTTTTTGAATTCGCACGGTTCCCGAGAGCAATATGTACAGACTGTCTCCGAGATCACCTTCCTTTATGATCACTTCCCCTTTGCGGGCGGTTTTAATAATACCGAGTTGAAAGATTTTTTCCAGGGCTTCCACATCTTCAGCAAAGTCTTCGAACAGTTTAATTTGCTTTAAGCGTGTTTCCTTTTCGCTATCCATTTTACAGGCTCCTTATACCGCCGTTCGCGGACCCAGCTCTATCACAATTGCTTTGGAATTTTTTCGGATTATGTACTCTCGGCCGGGATTTATAACCGGTTTATTGGGCACAAGTTCTTTGACCGTCCGCAGGTTTTCCACCAGTTTTGAGATATCAGGAGTCATCTGTGCATCGTTCAGCGCCTCCCGCTTGCGTTGGTAAAAGTTTCCGGTGTTTTCCAAAAGACCAATACAGATTGAACCGTAGGTTGCATTGTAAAAATCGATCAATTTGCCGAAGGGCTCATCAATCAGCCAGTCTGGTACTGCCCGTATTTCCAGTCCCTGTCCATGACGCGGCGAGAGAAGATCCTGCAGCACATGGGACACCCCCGAAGCAGAAGACGCATTGGCCAGAATCATCTTAGAGTACTCTCTGGAAAGAATAATTTCATCACAGTTGGCCAGCTTAAGATATTTTTCAAATTTATCATCCAGCAGTTCGGCTGCAACATAGACATGCTTGGTGAGCGATTCAATTGTCAGCACCGCCATCACTGTTCTGGAGTCAACCTCCTGCTGGGAGTAATTTTGGGCATAGTCTGCAAGAATTATTACCCTGGCAGCCTTATTGATATTCGCCCTGCGCAGGGTCTCCTCTTCAATGTAATCTCCATTTATATATTGAATTCCCTGAAACTGCGGGTTCTGCAGAATAGGCTGCATCGAATCATGACCCACGTTGTTGATCAAGACCATATCATTGACACTGTACTGTGGATTTACCGCCAGGATTCCCTCGATTACCCGGTCCAGTTCCCGGCGCCATCCGCAAATAATAAAATGGTTTTGTAAGTTTTTCAATTTTAACAAGCCCTCCCTGCGGCGCATCTGCTGTTCTACTAGGAAGGAAGCAATCTGACCGGTTACAGCAGCCATTACAATTACTCCCATCCCCATCAACAACAGCCCGACTATTTTACCACCAAAGGTAATCGGAATTTTATCGCCGTACCCAACTGTGGTAATGGTTACAATTGAATACCAAAAACTGTCCCACAAGTTTTCAAAGGCGGTGTTGATGCCGTTCTCAAAAGTCATGATGCCCACCATCGAGGCGGCCACCAGCAAAATCAAAAACAGGGCAACCCTGGTTTTCACACTGCTCACCAGACCAAGCAGCCAATTCAAGATACGGGTTTTCCGGCGTGTTCGCCCTGCCTGATTCTGTTTTTGACGGGCTGCATCGGCTGCAGCAACTTCTACATTTTGCACATTATGTCGGCGCACCTCGGCAATAGCATCAAACAAAGCGGTACGACGCTGTGCAACTGTTTCTAGTTGCCTGTAAAAAGCATCTATATCTATAACCGGTACAGTTCCCGCACTTCCCTCGACTGAACCAAAGATAAGAGGCGCCTTTTCATACGACTCAGGTTTATACGAATCTGGCTTGCAATCCTGCTCTTCATACGTCCCGTCCACTATCATCGAGCCGTTTTGTTTTTCCGTCGAAAATTCTACTACCCACGTGCCGCTGCGGCTCGCCGGCAAACCGAAGAAGTCCGAACCGTAGATCAAATTTTGTCTTTTACACTCGGCATCGTTCAAGGGAAGCTGCTGCCCCTCTGCCGGCTGAAGCTCGTAGACTTTTTCGATAGCTGAAGCATCAACACCAAAATAGAGGTTGGCGATTCGTATAATCCTAACTGTTAGACTTGTCTCTTTCACTCTGTACCAATTATCGAAGTGTTTTCAGTAAATATTAAGAACTTACGTCATCGGAAGTAATACAGGCATAGGCACTGTGGTTATGGATGGATTCATAATTTTCAACCTCCACCCTGAATTGATCAATCCTCTGATCGGCCTTCAGTTGGATAGCTACTTCACGGGCAGCGTCTTCCACAAACCGCGGGTTATCATAGGCTCTTTCAGTGATGTACTTTTCATCTTGCCGCTTTAGAATGGTGAACAGCGGTGAAGAGGCCGAGGATTCGGCCATTTCGATCAACTCTTCATACCAGATAAAGTGTCTGGTGTGTACACGAAGATGAATTATTCCGCGCTGATTGTGCGCACCATAATCGCTTATTTCTTTGGAGCACGGGCAGAGGTTGGTGACTGGCACATCAACCGAAAACCACATTGCCAAATGACCATCCCGTTCGGCTTCTAAACGACAGGTATACTCCATGAGGCTCTGGATACCCGATACCGGGGCAGCCTTTCGAATAAAGTAGGGAAAGGTTATATCGATATGGGCTGTTTCACATTCGAAGGTTTTGCGCATATCATTTAGAATTTCATCCAAATTACTTGGCCAGAGTTTTAACTTGTGCCGCTCAAGCACTTCTACAAACCTGCTCATATGTGTTCCACGGTCATGGTGAGGCAGGTCTACATACATATTCATCGAAGCAACCGTATGCTGTTTTTCACTCTGCCGGTCGAGCAGGGTAATGGGATAGCGGAGGTCTTTTACCCCCACTTTACGAATTCCCACATTTCTTTCATCTGATTGGGATTGAATATCTTTCAACTGTTCTGCTTTGTTCATTTTTCCCTCCCTTATTACTGCTCATCTCGCCGTAGAGTTACAAAACTGGTGTCAGTTTCCCAGAGAATTACTTCCCACAATTCATAATTACTAGCATTGAGAGGTGCCTCCAGCTGTTTCCAGATCCATTGGGCCATATATTCAGTAGTGGATTGGGGAATAACATCATTTAAATAACTATGATCCAGCAGATCAACCACTTTTTCTTTGACTTCACGCTTCAGGATAGTAAAATCTAGCACCATCCCATCTTCGGCAGGGGTTCCACGGAGCGTGACTCGCAGGCGATATGTGTGTCCGTGGAGGGACTCACACTTTCCATGATAGTCCACAATATTATGGGCAGCATCAAATTTAAAGTCTTTCGACACAAACATACTCATAGTATTACAAAGATAATCAAGAATAGTGTTGTGTGCAAGTCGGCTCGCCAACTGTTGTATGGTACTAGTGCATTGCTGTATGCGAACAGGCGAGCCGTAATTACTTAAACTTTTTACCTATACCAGCCAAAGGGGGTTTCATCGATATTCACATAGATCGATTTTGTTCGGCTGTAGTTCTCCAAGGCCATTTTGTGAACCTCACGCCCATACCCCGACTGTTTGTATCCGCCGAAGGGGGAACCTGAGGGAACCAGATTGTATTCGTTCACCCATACGGTACCGGCTTCCAAGCCTTTCGATATGCGAACCGCCCGCCCGATATCCCGAGTCCAGACCGCTCCGGCCAAACCGTATTCCGAATCATTTGCAATTCGCAGTGCCTCAGCCTCGTCGCCAAACTTACTCACCGCCAGCACCGGTCCAAATATCTCTTCCCGGGCTATTCTCATCGAGGGAAGCACCTGGGTAAAGATTGTCGGCTGCATATAATTGCCCCTCAATGCAGAGCCTCCGTAGGCCAGTACCGCCCCCTCCTGACTGCCTATCCGTACATACTCCAGCACCGACTCCAGCTGGGAACGGTCAACCATCGGTCCCATCCGGGTGGTTTCCTCAACCGCATTTCCAATCTTCACCCGTTCGAACTCCTCAATCAGCTGTTCGAGAAACCTGTCATGGATAGATTCATGCAGCAGCAATCGGCTGCCGGCACAACATACTTGTCCCTGGCTGTAAAGTATTCCCATGGCAGCTGCTTCAACCGCCTTCTCCATCGGCGCATCGGGGAATACAATGTTCGCAGACTTGCCCCCCAGTTCAAGGGTAATCGGAATTACCCGGTCCCCCGCCGCCTGTGCGATCCGCCTCCCGACCTCGGTAGAACCGGTAAAGGCAATCTTATCCACTCCAGGATGCTCTACCAATGCCTGTCCGCAGACACTCCCCGGACCCGGAGTAACGTTTACCACCCCGGGCGGGTACAGATCCGCCGTAAGCTCGGCAAACTTCAAGGCCGTCATAGGAGTGTTAGAGGCCGGTTTCAAGACCACACAGTTACCCGCCGCAAGAGCAGGAGCAAGCTTCCAGCCGGAAATAAGAAAGGGGAAGTTCCATGGGACAATCAGCCCCGCAACTCCATAGGGCTCCCGCACTATCACCGAGAAAGCACCGGAGTTATGGGTAACCACCGAATCTTCTTCACTGCGGATAACCCCGGCAAAGTAACGAAACAGGTCGACAAAAGCGGCCACATCCGCTCGAGTTTCAATCAGAGCTCGTCCTGTATCCCGACTCTCCAGCAGGGACAACTCCTCAGCATGAGACTCTATTCGATCGGCAGTATGCAACAGCACCAAGGACCGCTCCGCGGGAGAGATGTTTTTCCATCCCGGATAAGCAGCACGCGCCGCTTGTACGGCCGCATCGATATCTTCAGCTGCTGCTGAGGATACAACGGCTATCTGTGCATCAGTCGAGGGATCCACACTTACAAAAGTTTTTGAAGAGTGGGCGGCTGTAAACCGCCCACCTATAAAAAGTCCGTATTCATTCATATGTGTGCCCGGTACTATTTTACAAATCCCTGGGCTTCAAGAAAACGACGTGCAATTATCTCCGGATCCTCACCATTATCATACTCAAGGTTGAGGGCGCTCATAGTGGCTGTATCGATCTGTCCACCGAGGACATTCAACACCTCCAGCACCTGGGGGTACTCCTCCTGGATTCGCTCTCCAACTACATAGGCACCTGAATAATCCGGAAAGAAATTCTTGTCATCCTCCAGCATTACCAAATTCAGCTTTGCTATCCGCGAATCAGTCGCGTAAGCCGAGGCAACATCTACCTCTTTTCCGTCGATAGCACGGTAAATCAGGCCGTACTGCATGGGAAGAACCTTCTTAAAATCTATACCGTAGTGCTTCGACCAACCCGGATGTGCATCCGGACGGGTATCGTAATTCTCATCGCCCGCCAGAATCCAGTCTTTCGCGTAGGGAGCCAGATCGGAGGCCTTCTTCAGGTTATACTCTTCGGCGGTCTCTTTCCGTACCGCAAGCACATAGGTATTGTTAAACCCAAAAGGTTCGGACCAGGTCATTCCGAAGTTCTCTTCAAAACCGGCTTTTACACGCTTATAAGTTTCTTCAGGAGCTAAGTTCGGACCCTCGTAGCGTAAAATTCCTGTCAACTGGGTTCCTGTCCAGGTGGGGTATAGGTCGATCTCATTGCCGACCATGGCCTGGTGCAACACGGCGGAAGCAGAAAATTCCGTATTAACCTCGGAATCGAGCTCAGTGTTCTCCTCTATGAGAATTTTGGCCATATGACCCAAAATAACCGTCTCGTTTACATTCTGGGCCGCTACTCGAATAGTAGTTCCCTCCTGCTGTCCACCGGCGCTGAGACCGGCCACAATTACCGTAAGAACTAGTAGAATTGTGATACTCTTTTTCATCAGATACTCCTTTCTTTGGCGACAGCTTGTTTATTCCGTATTTTTAACGGTAAGAGCGTGTCGCTGTTTAAGTTTATGTTCATATCGTCGTTCACGACGAGCAATTCGTATGGCACGTTTCTCGGGGCGTAGATGGTGGCGCAAGGCTTTCAGGCCCTGATCGCCTGCTAAGGCCAGGAGAGTTGCCGGTAAAGCCCCTGCAAAAATCACTTCGTTTCGAATCTGGGTGAGCCCTGAAAAAATGAGTCTTCCAAGTCCTCCGCCTCCAATGGCAGCGGCCAATGCGGCGGTGCCGATAATCCACACCGTGGCCACCCGTACTCCGCCGATTATTACCGGCAGCGCCAGGGGAAGCTCAACTCGCGTCAAAATCTGCATATCCTTTAATCCCATCCCGCGGGCCGATTGGACCAGGGCGGGAGGTACATTTTTGATCCCAATATACGTATTCTGAAGCACCGGCAGCATCGCATACAAAAACAGAGCGAACACCGCATTATCATTTCCAATTCCAAATATAAAGATTAAAAAACCTAACAAAGCCAGGCTTGGAATTGTCTGAAATACATTGGCCACTCCAATTACGTAGGGCGCGATCCTTTCATTACGGGTCAGATATATGCCCAGGGGAATGCACACCACCAAGGTCATCATAAGAGCAATGAAAGAAATTACCATATGCTCAACCATCAGGCTGAATATTCGGTCGTAATGACGGACGGTGAACTCCCATAGTAGTACAAAAAATCCCTTATCGCTTATCATACGCTTTCAACTCCTCGCTCGCTTTTCTGTTCGCTTTTTTCCTCCGGGGCGGTAGTCGGCGGTGCGCTGCGGGTGAGGCGGTGAATAGTAAGCCGGGCTACCCCCGCGGCGGTAATCAAACCCAACAGTTTATTACTTCCATCAATGATCGGAATCGGCAGCTCTCTATCGGCCAGCATCTGTGCCGCATCACGAATAGTGGCGTCCTCCAGCCGTAACTTACGATTCAAACGGATGGCGTCGTCTACCGGGCCGTTACGGCGGGCGATTTTTTTCACTTCATTCAGAATGACCATTCCGCTCCAGCCCCCCCGCCGATTAACCACTTGGGCCGTTTCGTAGCCGGCCTCCTCCATTAACTCCAGCACCTCCGCGGCGGGCATCCGCGGCTGAACAGTAAGCGGTGCAGCCTCTATCAGAGGGCTAATGGACGCATCAGGTGAGATCTTACTCAACTGATCCTCCCCGATAAAATCGCGCACAAACGCGGTTTTCGGGGAGTTCTTAAGCTCTTCCGGGGTTCCAACCTGCTCGACCTTGCCACCCCGCATCAGCACTATCCGGTCGCCCAGCTTAAGAGCCTCATCAATATCATGGGTAACAAAAATAATAGTCTTATGCAGCTTTTCCTGCAGTTCCAGAAGTTCTCCCTGTAGATGCTCGCGACTAATGGGGTCCAGCGCGCCAAAGGGCTCATCCATCAAAACTACATCCGGCTCCACCGCCAAGGCCCGCAGCACCCCAATTCTCTGACGCTGGCCTCCGGACATATCCGCCGGCAAGCGGTGCTTAAAGGTGTCCGGATCAAGCCCCGCCATCTCTAAAAGCTCATTTACCCTGCGATAGATTCGTGGTTTATCCCATTTATGCAGATGGAGCACCATGGCGATATTCTCCGCAACCGTGAGGTGGGGCATTAACCCTGTTTCCTGAATTACGTAGCCTATATTCCGCCGCAGTTTGACCGCGTTGCTTTCCCGGATATCCTTTCCATTTATCAGGATTTTCCCTGAGCTTATTTCCTCCAGGCGATTTATCATCTTCAGCGAGGTGGTTTTGCCGCAACCCGAGGGGCCGATAAACACCACACACTCGCCTTTTTGCACATGCAGATCAAGCGAGTCCACCGCTTTAGTTCCATCGCTATATATTTTAGAAACTTCTTCGAATGTAACCATTATTTTCCCCTAACCTTTTGTGTAAACTTATCTAGAGCTGTGAGAAAAATGTCGTTCTCACTGGGTTTGCCCACTGTTACCCGAATATGACTGTCCAAGCCCCAACCCGCCGCTGAACGTACAATGACCCCTTGCTTTAACAATTCATGGGCACTTTGATCCGCCGGGAGGGCTGCGTCGAACAGGATAAAATTGGCCTGGGAGGGGTACACGGTAAAACCCCTCTCGGTCAGAGCCGTCTGCAGACGTCCCCGTTCGGTTTGCACCACAGAAATTGTCTCTGCAACAGCCCCCTGCTCCTGCTCGAGGGTTGCCCAGGCACCGGCCAGGCCTATCCGGTTCGCGTTGAAGGGTTCCGCCACCGTATCGATTACCTTTATTAAGTCCGGATGGGCAATCGCATACCCAAGCCGTGCACCGGCCAGTCCGTAGGCTTTAGAGAAGGTACGCACCACCACTATCGGCAGCTCTTCTTTAATTAATTGTACCCTATCCGGCAGAAGGCTTTGGTCTGCAAACTCCGCATATGCCTCATCCAGTACCAGCCAGCAGCCTTCAGGAAGGCTCCGTGCAAAGCTCAGCAGATCGGTCTTGTCTACAACGGTTCCGGTTGGGTTGTTCGGATTACAGAGCCACACCACGCGGGTATTCGGACGCACACTCTCCCCCAGTTTCTCCATGTCAATCTGCATCTCCCCCGTAACAGGAGTGTGCTCTACCCTGCCTCCCATCAAACGGGAGATTTCTCGGTACAGCCCGTAGGTGTACCGGGGAATCAGGATATGTGCGCCCGGTTCAACAAAGGTTTTCGCCAGAGTTTCCAGCATCCCCCCGGCACCATGAGAGACGGCAATCCAATGCTCATCAAGTCCGTACATTTCGGCTATTTTACGCTTCATCTCAACAAAACTATTATCCGGGTAGGTGTGCAGCTGAAGAACCTCCTGCTGCATAGCTTTGACCGCCGCGGGATATGGACCCCAGGGGTTCTCGTTTGAACCGAGCTTGGTCACCTGGTCCAGCTTATATTGTCGCTTTACTTCTTCGATAGTCTTACCGGCCACATAAGGTTGTACATCTTTTATATCAGGCCGTATTCCGGCAAGTTTCATTCTTTTATTGCTCCTTTAATTAACTCACTTTCCACAATTTCAATGATCGTCGGTTTGTTTTGTTCAAATGCCTGTTCCACTGTGTGGCGAAAGGCTTTGCCCAGATCGGAACTTGCAAAGCTGCGGTAGTCTACCCCATAGGCTGCAGAGAGCAGCTCAAAGTTGGGCGGGGCGATATCAACTGCTATCCGCTCTCCGGGGTGGCGCAGTTCTTCGGTTTTGCGAATCTCTCCATAGCCCCGGTTATTCCAGATGATAATTGGAAGCCCCTGGCGCTGCTCCGTTGCAACCGCCAGTTCCTGCAGGGTAAATTGAAAGCCTCCGTCACCAGCAAGGACTAGTACCGGAAGCTCCGGATGGCCGGCTTTTATTCCGATCCCGGCCGGCAGGGCATAGCCCAAAGCACCGAAGCCAACCGGATGCAGAAACTTGCCCGGCTGATCCACCGTCCACTCACTTAAAGCTGCATAGGCGGGGGTAGTCATATCAGTCACACACACGCCCTCTGCAGGGAGTGCTGACCGAAGTTCCTTCAACATATGCAAAACCCGGGATAACTCCGCTTCAGGGATACCGGTCACCTCTCCAATTTCACTCCGAGAGCGTTTAAGGGCCCCCTGTACTTCTGCTTCCATAGAGGCTCTCTCGACAGCCCGCATGTTCCCTTCCTCCAGACGATCATTAATAACCCGAAGTACTCCCACAGCATCTGCTTGTATGGATCCCTCTGAATAGGGAAAGCGCTGGAGTATCCCCTCTTCCAAATTGACAAGCAGCAGTGTGCAGCCTAGTTCGAGTTGAGTTTCCCAAAGATCGGTGGCAGACAACTGGCTGCCCACGGCAATGACAAGATCCATTGACTCGAGCAGCCGTGCTGTATCCGAGAAATGGAGCCTGGTCCCTAGAGACAGCGGATTAGCTTCGGGTACCACGCCCTTCCCGGCGGCAGTCGTAACCACAACCGCAGATGTAAGCTCCTGCAGTTTTTGCACTTCCGCAGCCGATTCAATTGCACCGCCTCCGCAGATAAGCGCAAGGCGGGGGCTGCGGGCTATTCTGTCTACCGCAGAATGTATGAGTTTTTCATCCTGCGCAGATCGAGTGCTGACGCCCTCATACGGAGCGCTGTCCCCGTGAGAACCACTATTCCCCCGGGTAAACTGTGACTGAAGTACATCCAGGGGAATTTCCACGTGAACAGGCCCGGGGCGGCCACTGCTCGCAAGCTCATACGCAGCAACAATAGTCGAATCGATATTCCCTGCCTGTTCGACCCGCCAGGCGGCTTTCGATATAGCTGCAGTCATACCGATTGAGTTTTCCAACTCGTGAAGAAAGCGGGAATGACCACCGATAAGGGCACTCGGTATCTGGCTGGAAATAACCAGCATTGGAATGCAGTCGTGATAAGCTTCTGCCATGGGCGTCATAATATTGGTAAGGCCGGGACCTGTAATTACCAGGGCGATACCGGCTTTTCCGGTTACCCTTCCAAGCCCCAACGCCATGAAACCGGCACCACTCTCGTTGCGGCTGGTGATATGTTGCAGCTTCGAGTGGATCAAATAATCGTAAATATCCAAATTATGTATACCGGGAATACCGAATATACATGGGGTATCAAGCTTTTCAAGTGAATGGACGACCTCAGCTGCTCCTGTTATGGCGCTACCCTCCATAGCAATATAAAATTACTGCTCTAATCATTTAGTTTTTACTTTTTCCAATAGAATTGAAGTTTATTTAGTATATAGAACATTATATAAGTTCGTCAATTATTTGTTTTATATATTTCAATATATTTTCTATTTTACTACAATATAAGTAATTGTAAATAATAATTTCCTATTTTTCTCAATATTTTATATTCTGCTGTAAACTTTACACCTATACTTTTTTAGTTATTGTAATAGGTGTAATTAGTTTTAGCACAACAAAAAGGGCCTGTAAGCTTATTGCTCACAGGCCCTTTTCTTTCACTGTATTTTAATTAATGTATTCTAATTAATGTACTCTAATTTTACATAAGTTGCTGTATTCGCTGCCCCAGTTCCGGATTCGAGCGCATCGCTTTCACAATTGCATTGAACTTTTGTACCGTCATGTCATTAGCACGCACAGTCTCGACCATTTTCTTTTGACTGGACTGCTGTATGCTTTGAATTTTCTGAGCAAGGGCGTTGAACTCTTCAGTTTCCGCATCTGTTTCATTATCGGCTTTTTGCTTGCCCTGTTTCTGACGGGCGGAATAGAGAGTATTGAAACGTTCTTTACTCATAGAAGAACCAGAAAAAGCGCTCTCCATCTTTTGGTTTGATTCAGTTTGCACTGCTTGAATTTCTTCCATTACGTCGGCAAATTTTTCCAACTCCTGGTCCTCAAAGGCGGGGGAGTTTTCGGACTGTCCCTGCTGCAATTGGCTTCCGCTTTGGCCGGTATTGCCGGACTGAGCGGCGACCGGTAAAATTGCTAACGTAAGCAGAGCTGCAATAGAAATAAAAGCAGAGCCTTTTCTAATAAAGTTAAATAGCATGTATGTATTGCCTCCTGACTAAATATTGTGCCCACAAGGTAATACTCACACCATTCCGGCGTCAAGCTTGTAAAAACGAAAGTTTTATGGCACGCCCTGCCGGATGCGCCATAAAAAAGCGCTCAAACCGTAGTTTGAACGCTTTTACAACCTTTTCAGGCTCGAGACTTAGGTACACCGCTTTTAGGTGCTTACAGAATTCTGTTATTTCCGGACTGCAGCAGTTGCAGCAGTTTATCGGAAGGATTCTTGAACTTGCTCATAAATATCATAGCTGCAATTATATAGGGCTTGTAGCTGGCCTCTTTGTACAGAGGTACCCGGTAGCGGTCAAAAACACTGGCCTCTACTTCCCCACGCTCACAGCTTACACCGGTGATATCAGCCGGTAGGCAGTGCATGTAAAGGGCATTCCCTTCGCGGGTCTTCTTCATTAAGTCCTCGGTACATTCCCAATCCATGTATTTCTTGTTATTTTCAAGCCCGCGCTGCTCGAGGGCCTTCAGTCCGGCATCATCACCCTGCTCAACCAGTTTGGTCCGCTCTTCCATTACAGAGAAGGGAGCCCAACTCTTGGGATACACAATATCGGCATCCTGAAAAGCCTCTTCCATACTGTTAACCCGGTTAAAAGAACCGCCGCTGCGCTCGGAATTAGTGGCTGCAACCTGCTCAACCTCAGGCATAATATTGTATCCTTCCGGATGAGCCAGACTTACATCCATACCAAAACGGGACATCAGGCCAACAATTCCCTGGGGTACCGACAGAGGCTTGCCATAAGAGGGGCTGTAAGCCCAGGTCATAGCGATCTTTTTGCCCTTCAGGTTCTCGACACCCCCGAAGTGGTTGATTATATGGGCCATATCGGCCATGGACTGGGTCGGGTGGTCGATATCGCACTGCAGGTTCACCAGGCTCGGACGCTGTTCAAGCACCCCGTCCAGATACCCCTGGTATACCGACTGGGAGACCTCCTGCATGTAAGTGTGTCCTTTGCCAATGTACATATCATCGCGGATACCGATTACATCGGCCATGAAAGAGATCATATTGGCAGTCTCGCGCACGGTTTCACCGTGGGCAATCTGGCTTTTCCCTTCATCCAAATCCTGAATTTCCAATCCCAGCATATTTGCAGCGCTGGCATAACTAAAACGTGTACGGGTAGAGTTGTCCCTGAAAAGGGAAATTGCCAAGCCGCTGTCAAATACGTTAGTAGAAATATTATTCTGCCGCAGGGCACGCAAAATCTCGGCCACCTTATAAGTAGCCTGAATTTCGTCGTCGCTTTTGTCCCATGTGAGAAAAAAGTCATTCAGGTACATGTCTTCAGCACGCAGGCGCCCCAGCGAGCGAATCATCTCTTCAATTCCAATCTTGTCCATTCTGTATCCTCCAGATCCTAATGTGTTCGAAATAAAATATTTTTGCAGGCCGAGCCGGAAATAGCCCGGCCTATAGGGTACGTCTTAATCCTCTAACATACGGGCAGCGATCTGATTCGCTTTTTTCGTAAGCTCTTCCTCGGGAAAGCCGACCAACCGGCCATGTTCCACCGCAACCTTTCCGTTCACTATGGTGTAGTCCGTGCCGTGGTTATAGCCGGAAAACAACAATGCCGCCAACGGGTCAGAGAGAGATCCGGCATACTCTAGCTTGTGAACGTCAAAGATAGCCACATCCGCCGCCCAGCCCTCTTTCAGCTGGCCGATTTTCGGAAAACCGAGCAGTTTGGCCCCGTTTTCGTTGGCAAGACGGAAAATATCTCTAGCATTCACCGCATCTGCCCCGTATTTTACCCTCTGCAATAGCAGGGCATTTCGCATCTCTCCGAGCATATCCGAGGCATCGTTCGAAGCCGATCCGTCTACCGCCAAACCTACATTTATATTCTTCGGCAGCATCTCGGTAACCCGGCAGATGCCTGATCCGAGGCGCATATTACTGGAAGGACAATGAGCTATATGTGTGCCGGTCTCAGCCAGTATATCAAGCTCTTTATCATTAAAATGAATGCCATGGGCGTAAAAAACATCATCCCCGATAAAACCGGTGTCCTCCATAAGCTTCAAAGGTCGACGACCATACACTTCCACACAGAACTCGTTTTCATCAAAAGTCTCGGCCACATGGGTGTGCAGTCTCACCCCGTACTTCCGGGCAAGTTCCGAGGACTGCTTCATGAGCTTCTCGGTTACACTAAATGGACTGCAGGGGGCCAGCACAATTTTGCGCATCGATAACTCACTCTCATCGTGATACTGTTGAATCACCCGCTCACTGTCCTTCAGAATCTCCTCTTCGGTCTGTACCACCGAATCGGGAGGAAGTCCACCGTCTTTTTTTCCAAGAGACATTGATCCGCGGGTTGGAGAAAAACGCATTCCCAGGGTATCCGCAGCTTTGAACTGCAAGCCCATTAAATCACCGGAAAAATTGTCCGGATAAAGATAGTGATGGTCGGTACTGGTGGTACAGCCGGTTTTCAGTAGCTCGCCCATTGCCAGTAACGAAGAGTAATATACTCCATCCTCGTCAATTTTTTTCCACACATCGTACAAATATACCAGCCAGTCAAACAGTTTTGCATTCTGCACAGCCGGGATATTTCTGGTAAGGGTTTGGTAAAAATGGTGATGGGTGTTTATAAAGCCCGGTACCACCACATGCTTTGAACAGTCTATCACCCGATCATCGCCACTGGGACTAAAATCTATGTTCTTTGCTATTTTCTGAATGCGATTTTCTTGTATCAGTACATCTACCCCACGCTGGGCCTCAGCATCAGCGGAGGTGTGCAGATAGTAGATATCTTTTAGTAATATTCGTGCCATACTGTCTCCTTAAGCTCCCTTCTGCTGCAGAACCACGCCTAGCAAGAAGTGGCGCACCAGATTCATAGCTACCCGTTTACGATATACTGCGGTTGATCGCTGGTCATCAATCGGCTGCACAAGAGCGTCATAGTCACGCAGGATATCCTCTGCTTCAAGGGCAACTTCCTTAAGACTACGGCCCTCCATTCTTTTCTCCAGCTCTAAAGAACGAACCACTGTCGGAGCAACAGCTCCAATTGCAATTCGGATTTCATCGATTCGGCTGTCGCTAATACGAGCCACTGCAGAAAGAGTAAGTTTCGACAGGGCGTTTGCTCGGCGGGTCCCCACCTTTTTAAACAGATGAATCGTAGAGTGATCCTCCGGAATTATGATCTCGGTTAAGATCTCATCTGCATGGAGGTCTATTTTCCCCGGACCGGTGATAAACTGATAGATCGGCTCAATTCGTTCACCTCCGGGACTCTGCAATTTCACCCCTGCATCAAGTGCATAGAGGGCGCAGATAGAATCTCCCGCCGGGGAAGCATTACAAATATTTCCGGCAATAGTTGCAGTGTTGCGCAAGCCCGGAGCGGCAATAGTCAGAAGTGCCTCCTTCAAAATTTCCGGCACATCATCGTGATCAAGTACCTCCGTCATTGTTACGGCGGCACCTATCGAAAGCCCATGATCGATCCTGCGAATTTTACGCAAGTCATCCAACTGATTTACGAACATCACCGGCCGCGGATAATCGGGAATAGCCCCCGATTCATAGCGATAGCGAACCATCAGGTCAGTTCCTCCGGCAAAGGGCATGGCCCCTGTGTCTGCCCGCAGGTCAAGAGCCTCTTTCAGTGAAAGTGGTCGATAAGAGTCTACCATAGCCCTTTCCCCCTTTCGGCAGCTTTCAGCACACCGTCTATAATCATGTCATAACCGGTACAACGGCAGAGATTTCCCGACAAAGCTTCCCTGGCCTCCCCTTCACTGGGTGAGGGGTTTTTCCGCAGCAGAGCCTCGGTAGCCATCATCATTCCGGGAGTACAAAAACCGCACTGTACCGCACCGGATTCGCCATAGGCATCAATAATAGCCTTGCCCTGCACGGTTTCACGGAGACCCTCAGGGGTAATAATTTCAGTCCCCTCACAGGTTCCAATCGGAATCATACAGGAGTTTACCAGAATCCCGTTCTTTAATACTGAACAGGCGCCGCACTCTCCCTCTCCACAGCCTTCCTTCACCCCGGTCAGTTTTAAATCTTCCCGCAGGATATCTAAAAGCCGACGCAAGGGGTCTGTATCTATAGCATGGCTCGTGCCGTTTACTGAAAAATTAATTGTTGCCATCTTCGCGCACCTCCATAATGTACTCAGGAGTCACCGGTATCTGTTTCACATCTCCGTTAATTGCCATTTGTACCGCATCGGCAAAAGCGGCTGCGGCTCCATCAAATACCAGTTCACCGGCGCCTTTAGCTCCAAACGGACCGTATTCATACGGGTTATCAACCAGGGCGCTCTTAATTTTAGGAAAATCCATAGTAGTGGGAATAGTATAATCGGCCATGGTCTTCTGCTGAAAACGGCCCTCTTTTACTTCCAGCTTCTCCAGGCTTCCGTAACCCAAGGCCTGGATAATGCCGCCGTCAACTTGGCCTTCCACCACTTTCTCATCAATTGCAACTCCAACATCATGAACCGCCCAAATACCTTTTGTCGTTACCTCATATGTAAGAGGATCAACTTCCACTTCTATCACGTTCGCTCCCCATCCGTAGGATGGGTAGGCATCTCCCTGAAGGTTTGCCTGATCCCAGGGAATCAATCCCTCCGGCGGCTCGTACTGCTGCCGCACTTCAACTATATCGCTTTCTTTCCAGCGATCTTTCAGTTTTTTAGCCGCCTCCTGTACCAGGTAACCAACCACGGCAATCGAACGACTGGCGCAGGTGGGGCCTGAATCAGGAACTAAATCGGTATTCGGATCATTGTAGACTACCGAATCCACCGGTAACTCAAGTACCATTGCAGCTATCTTACGAAAGGTGGTCTGCAGACCCTGACCCATCTCCACGTTTGAAACCAGCAGATCTACAAGCCCATCGGCGCGCTTGCGCATTTTCACTACGCCCTTAATAATTTCCTGTTCACCATTTCCGGTAAAACCGCTGCCATGGTTAAACAGAGAAACTCCAACTCCCTTCCAGGAACCGGGGGTATACTCCTTGAGTTTCTTGCTGTATCCGGACATCTCATCAATACGCTGAATTATCTCCGGAAGCTTCACCTCTTCGTGGATCCGGCCGTTCGTTACGGTCACATCCCCCTGCTTTAGCAGATACTGCTGTTTTAATTTCAGCTCATCAACTTTTATAGCACGAGCGAGGTGGCTCATATGCGCCTCTATGGCGAATAGCCCCTGGGGGGCGCCAAAACCACGATAGGCATCCGAAGGCACGTTGTTGGTTGCAAAAGCCCGTCCGCGTATCTTTACATTCGGAATATTATATACACTGTTCACGGAAAATATTGCTCGCTGCAGCACTACCATAGAGCAACTTTCATACGCGCCGGCATCAATCCGTACATCTATATCCATGCCAAGAATGTTACCCTCCTCATCAAGGGCAGTTTTGAAACGGGTCACACTGGGATGGCGTTTGGGAGTAAAACTGATATCTTCTACCCGGTCAAAGAACAGTCCTATTGGCTTGCCTATTTTACGGGCTGCCACGGCAAGGGGAGTAGAAATAACATCCGGATAATGCTCTTTTCCGCCAAATGCGCCCCCGGTCACTGCCTGTTGCACCCTGACTTGATCTTCAGGCACCCCCATTGTGGCTGAGACAGCATGGCGAACATAAAAGGGACACTGTCCCGAGAAAAAGATTCCCAATTTGCCGTCATCTTCGGTCCTGGCAACCACACCCTGGGGTTCCATGTAAATATGCTCTTGAAAGCCGGTGCGGACAGTATCTTCTATAACCCGTGCAGCCTTGGCAAACGCGGCATCGGGGTCGCCTTTCTTCAAGCGGTAATCGGCATAGGTGTTATCCTCGCCGTGAATAGGACCGCCCTTTAGAGCCTCTGACTCTTCGATCGAAAAAACCGGGGTAAGATCCTCATACTCCACCTGCACCTCATCCCGCAGACGGTTGAGTTCCTTGCGGTCAGGTCCGACCAACAGTCCAAGGGTCTCTCCGATAAAGCGTACTTGCTCGTCGGCAAATACCGGCCAATCGTCCTTTATCATTTCAATACGATTTCTACCGCCGGAAGGAATGTCCTTGGCATCGATGTAGTAATAGCCCTCCGGCAGCGCCGGTACGCTCACACTCTTTATAGTTGCTCGTGCACGGGAAGATCGTACAATCTTCCCGTAGAGGAGCCCATCAAACGGAATATCACCAATATAGCGTGCAGCCCCGCCGGTCTTAATTCCAGCATCTACCCGCTTGATTGAAGTGCTTATCTTTTTATTCATATCCCCTCTTCCTTGCTAAAGATCATCTTTTACAAGATCCTGAAAAAGGACAGAGAGAACCGGATTTTCCGGTTCTCCTGCATATCCCTTAGCTTACTGCTTAACTCAAATATAGCAAATTTACTGCTTACCCTCCAGAGTAAAGGGGAGCATTGCATAAAAGGCGCTACAGATTTCCAAGTCATCCACGCGGTTCACCTCATTCGGCGCATGGGCCTGGTTCTCGTCACCAGGACCAAAACCGATAGCCGGGATCTTGTGCCTTCCGGTAGTGGCAACTGCGTTGGTAGAGAAGGTCCATTTATCAACAACCGGATCTTTCTCAAACAGGGCTTTATAGGCTTTTACACCGTTCTGTACAATCTCGTGATCTTCGGGAATTTTCCAAGTAGGAAAATAAAGCTCCTGAGAATAGTCAAGGTTCTTCCAACCGCGCTCTTCGTACATCGGCATCTCGACAGACACCGCATCCTTATCTTCACCGATGGCCTTGCTGATGTACTCTTTTACCTGATTGATAGCCAATTCTTTGTCCTCGCCCCAGGTCAGTCGGCGGTCGAGGTACAGCATAGCTTGGTCGGGAACAGCACACTGGCTGGGTCCCTTCACATCGATCTGGGAAACTACAATGGTTCCCTTCCCGAGAAAATTGTCTTCATCCGGCTGCAGATCTTCGTTTAACTGTTCCATTGCAAGAGCAGCCCGCGCAGCTTTGTAGGCAGCACTCTGACCCCGTTCGGGAGCCGAACCGTGGGAAGAGACCCCCTTTAGGCGGGCGATCATTTCCATTCGACCACGATGACCCCGGTAAATCCGACAGGTGGTCGGCTCGGTAGATACGAAAAAGTCGGGTTTGAGGTCCTCTTCTTCGATCAGGTACTTCCAGCACATGCCGTCACAGTCTTCTTCAAGCACTGTAAAGGTGAAGTATACGCTGTATTCTCCATCATAGCCGAGATCTTTCAGGATTCGGCCGGCAGTTACCATAGAGGCGGCGCCGCCCTTCTGGTCACTGGAACCGCGGCCGTGAACAAGACCGTCTTTGATTTCACCGGAAAAGGGATCAAAGCTCCACTGTGAAAGGTCTCCCACCTCTACAGTATCAATGTGTGCATCAAATGCGATGGACTTGGGACCATTACCAACCCGGCCGACTACACTGCCGAGGCCGTCGATGCGCACTTCGTCAAAACCCGCCTCTTCGCACATCTCGACAATTTTGCGGCACACCGCTTCTTCCTCACCATCGTATGATCTAATTTTCACCATTTCGGACAGTGTTTTAGCTGTGTAATCACGATACTCTTTGGCCTTTGCCAGTATTTCATCTTTGATTGCCATTCCAGAAACTCCTTAAATAAAATCTTTTAATATTTTTCGTACGTACTGCCCTATTCAGGCAGCTTATTTATGTTTTCCCACAATTTCTTGGCCGCACTGCGGCTTTCCGCGAAGATTTTCTCCACATCGAAGGGAAACTGTCGATCCTCGTATACTATCTGTCCGTCAATAATTACCGTACGAACGTCGGTAGATGCCATTCCAAAGGCCATATGTCCGTCTATATTGTCTCCGGTAAGCGGGGTGGGTGCCTGGTAATCGGAAATTACTATATCCGCTTTATACCCCTTTTCAAGTCGGCCAAACTGCTGCCCGAAATTACGGTTCAACAACTCGTTACCATTGGCCAGGAGTTTTAAGAATGCATCTGAATACAGATTTCCATGGGCATCCTGATGTTTGAAAAAAGCAAACTTGAACTCTTCAAACATGTTTGCACCAATGCCGTCGGTACCAATGGCGACATTCTTATAGTTTGGCAGCTGGTGATTATATCCAACCCCGTTATTCATATTGCTCTTCGGGTTGTGGACAAGAAAGCTGTCGGCCTTATTAATCATCTCAACATCCGCTTCGGATAGATGTACGCCATGAACAAAAATCGACTTCTCATTCAATAAATCAAACTCGGACAGACGTGCCATAATGTCCTTATTAAAATGGAGGTGGGAATAGCTGGCATCGTATTTGCCTTCCGCCACATGTACATGAAAACCGCGACCGGTGCTCTCAACCACCTCTGCAATCGCCTTTAGGCCTTCCTGGGGGATGGTAAAGGGGGCATGTCCGCCGATGGCAGCTTCAACCAAGTGTCGCCCGCCGCTCTGTTTCTCCTGCTGCGCCTGTTCTGCAAACTCACGATTCTCTTCAATACCGGCATACATCCCATCCAAACCGTTACGATCGCTTACCTCATAGCAGGTCATGCCGCGCAAACCTGTCTCGGTGAAACTCTTTTTTACGGTGTTTAAGCTACCCTTAATGTAGTTGGGACTTGCGTGGTGATCGATAACCGCTGTGGTCCCGGATTTGATCGCCTCGATCGAGTTTATAATCGATGAGTAATACAATGACTCCTCATCAAGGCCCCGATCCAGTTTCCACCACAGGTTCCTCAGTACCGACACAAAATCGGGAGTGGGGCCCACGTTAGCCATAATACCCCGGGCCAAGCCTGAATAGTAGTGATGGTGGCTGCAGACCAGCCCCGGAAAGACCAGCTTTCCGGCGGCATCTATCTCTTTATCAATTTTTCCTGAATATTTTCCGGCAGCACTTTTCCCAATTTCTACGATTGTGCTGTCGTCAATAACTATATCTACCTCCTCCCAGACTTTAGGAGGATCAAACTGCAGTGCAGTTGCATTTTTTATCGCTATCATACTTTCCCTCTTCCTTTATACTTGAACTTCACCCAATAGATAGGCGTGCTTTCGTACTACAGTTTCGATAAGTGCTGACACCCGCGGATCGAGAGTACCCTCCGGCAGCATTCCAGTTCCATCGACCGGAAGTTCCTGGACGGAATCATTTATTCTTACATAAACGGTATCCCCGGAAAGCAAAAATCCCGGATTCTCGGAAGAATCAAAATCCTGCTTCAGGTTAAACACGGTAAACTTATCCTTATAAGGTTTGCCCTCCCAAGGACAGAAAGAAGCACAGTTACCGCATTCGTTACACAGGGCATCTATGTGGAGAATCTGATGATCCTGACCAAATCCAGCTTCAGTCGGTACCGCCACTACCATATTGGCGCGGTTCGGGCAAACCTCCACACACTTGTTGCAGACATAAGAACACTGCAGACAACGCACCGCCTCGTTCTGAGCAAATAGATCATCCGAACCGGAGGCGAGAATATTCTCCGTCCGGATAGTCGCTCCCTTGCGCGGCAGGACTTCATTGAGGATCTCCTCGGTCTTATACTGCGGAACCCGGTTAGCCCGTTTCCAGTCAGCATCCTCTTTGAGGGTAACCGCATCGGCAACCTTGCGCCCGGCAGCTATACACTGTACCACCGTCGAAGGTCCGCTTTGTGCGTCCCCTCCGAGGTACACATTTTCCGCATCGGTTTCCAGGGTGTCCTCGTTGACCTTAGGCCAACCATCGCTTCCCATGGGAATGCCAAAAGCGCCTAAGGCATCGGTGTCGACCTTTTCCCCGATTGCGGTAATTAAATTATCAACTTTCACAGTTTCAGTACGATCGGTGGCAACTGGTCGTGCCCGGCCGCTGGAGTCCGGCTCGCCTAATTCCATTACCCGTACAGTCATGGTTCCATCGGCCGCCAGAGACTCAGGGTTACGGAGAAACTTGAATACCACCCCATCCTTAACTGCATTTTCATATTCCTCCATATCGGCGGGCATCTGCTCAAAAGCACGGCGGTACAACACAGTTACCGTATCTACCCCGTCTATCTTAGTAGCAGCACGGGCGCTGTCCATAGCGGTGTTTCCGCCACCAACCACCACCACATGCTTCCCAAGCTTAACGGCTTCCGGAGTATTGCGGTAATCCCACAGAAAATCGAGTGATTTAAGAACCCGTTCATCACTGCCGTCGAGCTTCATAGGATTGTCCTTTTCAGCCCCGATTCCCAGAAAAATATAGGTAAACCCCTGGGAACGCAGATCATCGCGGGTCATATGCGGGTTTGCACCAAACTGGAACTCAACTCCATGGGCTTTGATGAACTCAACATCTTTTTCGATGGCCTCGACGGGCAGGCGGAAATGGGGAATTACGTGACGCACTACACCGCCGGCACTCTGATGTTTCTCGAATACAGTAACATCAAATCCTTCCCTGGCCATGAAATAGGCTGCGGACAGTCCGGCAGGACCGGCGCCAATGACAGCTGCCTTTCCCTGGCGCTTCTTATCCGGTGCAGACCATTTATCAATATACTTCTGCCAGCCATTTTCAGCGGCAATTCGTTTCATTTCCCGGATTTTTACCGACCCCTCATAGTCGAGGCGGGTACAGTTATACATACACTGATGATCACATATGTATCCGGTGATATTCGGTAATGCATTTTTTTCATATATAACATCCAGCGCCTCAGCATAGCGCCCTTTTCCGGCTAAGCGAATATACTCGGGAACATCCTGATTAATTGGACAAGCCGTGCGGCAGGGTGCTACGTAACAGTCGAAAAGCGGCAAGGGCTCACCGGTAGAAATACGGTCGGTACCGCGAAAATCCTTACGGCTGTAGTCAGCCTGCAGGGCCTCGCGGGCCATGTTCTTAACCTTCTCCACATCAACACTGGTTTTATTCCAGCCGTCGGAGGTTTCGGTTTTCAAAGCCATCTCTTTCAAACGCATGTATCCACCCGGTTTGAGTAGGTCAGTTGCAACAGTTATAGGCTTGATTCCGGCTGAAAAGATTTCACCCACGTTAAGGGCAGTTGCACCGCCGGCATAGGAAATTGGAAGTTGACCTTTAAACTCCTCGGACAGCTTGGCGGCCAAATTTATAGTGAGAGGGTACAGGGCACGACCGGACATATACATATCATCCCCCGGCAGCTGGCCTTGATCGTTGATTGATCCAAGGGTGTTGGAAAGTTTGGCTCCGAAAATCTTTCCATTGTCCTGAGCCAGCTTCATAAGACGCTGTACCATTCCAACTGCAACATCGTACTTAAGATCATGATCAAAGGATTCACGACTCAAATGAAGATAGGTATATCCAAGCCCGTCCAAAATCTCACGAACGCGGTCGTATCCCAGCAGAGTAGGGTTCATTTTTAGGTAGGTATCAATTTTCTTTTCTGTTAATAGATATGTACAAATAGCTTCCTGTTCATCCGGAGGACAGCCGTGCATTGTGGACAGTGTGACCGATGGAGAAATTTGAGCCGGTATTCGATCGGCAAGACCAACCAGAGCGCCTAGACGCTCTTCGAGTCCGGTACCTCTCAGAAAACCCCCAGCTACCCCGGTATTGTCTCCAGCCTGGGCTTCATTTATCAGCTCGTTAAGCTCCTGTTTATACTGGGCATAGAGCGGGTGCTCTGAGGCGTCGATCATTGAGTTGATGAAGTAGTCCATCTTGGGAGTCTTGATACCCTCCAAATCGTACCCAACACTCATGTTAAAGATAAAAGAACGCTGATCGGCACTCAATCCCAGCTCAAACACCTCTTCAACCAAATGCAAAATGAACCAGGCCTTGATGTACTCATCATACGCCTTCTCTAAACTGAATTCAGTTGACCATTCGGTGTTGTAGCCCTCATCACGTGCATCGATACAGGGTTTCTCAATCTCAAGACTATCAAGTTTCTGCACCGTCTTAAGTTCCATGAAGCGTCCACCCGCTACATAACTGGCTACAATATTCTGTGCCATCTGAGTATGCGGACCGGCGGCCGGCCCCATTGGGGTATCACACTGATCGTTAAAAGCAGTAATTCGCCTGTCATTCTGCTTTTTGAAAAAATGTATGGAAGGAATGCTGAATACCGACCTTTGGGCTGCGTATTCCTGAAAAATCCTGCGGATGAGTTCCTTAAAAGGAAGGGGTCTCATTATATCGCCCATATAAACTCCTCTAAACAATATGGTAAAAATTAGTCTCTGTGCGGGTACTTTTGAACTATTGTACCTCGATTGAGAGTGTTGTCAATAAAAAACTGCAACAATTCGCAACATTTTTCAACCCTTTTGGGTTGACTGTCACTACCTTATATTATAAAAATTAGAAGGCTTTATATACAAGAACAGGTTTAATGCAAAGCCGTTATCCGGCCGGGCCGGAAATATATACATACATGAGAGGGATTTTACATGATCGATCTTACCATGCACGAAGATGTGAAAAAGAAAAATGTACAGCAATGCCGGGAGCAGAAGATAATCTACCCGACTTTTGCACAGATGAAAGATCCTTCCCTCATCCCAGACAGCATCAAAGCGAAACTCAAAGACGTGGGACTGTGGGACATCAATCCGCTGAATCTTTTCCGCATTACTTGGAAAAACGAACCGACCTTGCAGGGCGGCACTTATAAGGGCGTAAACTATATTGAACTGCCCCGTGAGATTACCGGCAGCAAGGCCCGCATTCTGGCCCTGGTCGGAAAATGGTTTCCCACCGGAGCTCACAAAGTAGGGGCTACCTACGGCTGTCTGGCCCCGGCCCTGACCACCGGTAACTTCGACTCCAGCCGCCAGAAAGCCGTCTGGCCATCTACCGGTAACTACTGCCGCGGGGGTGCGTACAATTCGGACCTGCTGGCCTGTGATTCAATCGCCATTCTGCCCGAGGAGATGAGCGAAGAGCGGTTTAACTGGCTCAAGAAGGTGGCCGGAGAGGTTATCGCCACTCCCGGATGCGAGAGCAACGTAAAAGAGATCTTTGACAAATGTAACGAACTGAACGCCGAACGCGGCGACGATATTGTAATCTTTAACCAGTTTGACCAGTTTGGGAATTACCTGTGGCACTACGAGGTAACCGCCGAGGCGATTGAAGAGATGATCAAAAAAGAGGTTCCCAACGCCGAGAACTTCAAGGGTTACCTGACCACCACCGGATCCGGTGGTACCCTGGCAGCCGGAGATTACCTGAAGCAGAAATATTCCCACCTGAAGCTTGCCGCCGGAGAGGCGCTGCAGTGCCCCACCCTGTTGGACAACGGCTTCGGCGGACACCGCATCGAGGGAATCGGAGACAAGCATGTGCCCTGGATTCACAATGTGCGGAACACCGACATGGTGATTGCGGTTGACGATAACGATGCGATGAATGTGATGCGCCTGTTTAACGAGCCCGCCGGTCAGGAGTATCTGAAGCAGCAGGGGGTTTCCCAGGATTTTATCGACAAAGCAAACCTGCTGGGCATCTCTGGTATCGCAAATGTAATTGGTGCAATAAAGATGGCCAAGTACTACGAGATGGATGAGGATGATGTGATTGTGACTGTCCTGACCGACTCGATGGAGATGTACGGATCCCGGGTGACTGAAATGCGGAAAAACCACGGCGAGTTTACCGCCACCGATGCGGCAAAGGTGCACTTCCAGGCCCTTGAGAAGCAGGGCACCGACAACCTTCTGGAGCTGCGCTACGAGGACCGCAAGCGCATCCACAACCTGAAGTACTACACCTGGGTCGAGCAGCAGGGTAAAGATGTCGCTGAACTGAACGCTCAGTGGTACGACAAAGAGTACTGGACAAACATCCAGAAGCAGTCCGGAGAGATTGATACATTGATAGAGCAGTTTAACCGTGAAGTCGGTCTGCTGGATTAAATAACAAGGGCCGGCGCTTCGCCGGCCTTTTTTTGGTACCTACACTGTAAGTACCGATACAATGACTGAAGGGGGAGTAACAATGGAGTTTCAATATGTGTGCAACGATTGTGGGAAGGAATACAAGGCAACGGAGATTATGTACCGCTGTCCCGAGTGCAACAGAACCGAAAAGTCGGGTGAGATGCAAAAGGGCAATTTGCGGACGCATATAGATCCGGATTACCTAAAGGGCTTGGCAAAACGGGAGAAAGTTGCGCCGTCCGACTTCATGCCCTACCCAATACCCCACGCAGCCACTTACCCGGTGGGCAACACCCCGCTTATCGGCCCTAAACGGCTGCGCGAGAAAAGCGGCTGTTCCGACCTCTGGCTCAAGAACGACGGGATGAACCCCTCCGGCTCCTTCAAAGACAGGGCAAGTCAGCTGGTGGCAGCTCAGGCTCTGCATTTCGGCATCTCTACAGTCACCCTGGCATCCACCGGAAACGCCGGCTCGGCGATGGCCTGTGCCGGAGCCGCCTATGGCCTGGATATTGTGCTGTTTGTTCCGCATACTGCTCCGGAAAACAAACTACTCCAGTCGGTGTTATACGGAGCCAAGGTAGTCCCGATTGAAGATACCTACGACACCGCTTTCAGCCTCTCCCTGGAGTATACGGAGAAATACGGCGGGATTAACCGCAACACCGGCTACAATCCGATGACCATCGAGGGGAAAAAGAGCATCTCCATCGAATTGTTCAACGACCTCGGCCGCAAGATTCCGGATGTGATGTACGTGCCGGTCGGCGACGGAGTTATTTATTCCGGTGTCTTCAAGGGTTTCTACGACCTGCATGTCGCCGGTCTGATTCCCAAGCTGCCTAAGCTGGTGGCCGTACAGTCAACCAAGAGTAATGCTATCGCTACCGCCTGGAAAAGCGGCAACCTGCGTACTATCGACAAGGCCACCACCCGGGCCGATTCCATCAGCGTAGCCAGCCCGGCTAACGGCCGGATGGCGGCTAACTATATCAACGACAGCGGGGCGTGGGCCACCGAAGTAAGCGATGA
>JAIPFV010000073.1 GCA_021736475.1 Spirochaetia bacterium
AATTGAAGTATCTGCTGAAACGTTGTATTCTGATGACTCATAGCCGATTTCCTTTTGTTGTATTAGTTTAGTCACCAATATCATACAATGGATTTCGGCTATATTAATACCCCCTCAGATTTATATTGGACAGCTGTGAAAGAAAGTAAAATATTACGCGGTTCTTTGTACAGAAGAGTTTATCTACCGAGGCGGCACCTGCGCCGATTCACAGCAGCATCAAAAGCACACACCTCTTATCGGCCCCACCCCTTCAGCATCAAACACCGGTCTTTAGACGCTCACGAAAAGAACCCCGCAAGGAGGAACCATATGAAATTAGGCGGAAAATTTACCCTTATGATCGGTATTCCCATTCTGGGGATGGCGATTATCTTTGTACTCGGAATCTACAGCTTCAATCGTCTGGACACAAATATTAATGGATTGAACGGGTTGCATACCGACTATGAAACCATGATTCAGGGCGACAGAGATGCGTATCAGGCTTTTGTTGCCGAGCAGGAGGCGATGGAAACAAACGATTCTGAAGAGTTACAGTCTCTGCAAACCGATTTCAATGAAAACATACAACAGGCCTGGGATAATATTATCGGACCATCGCAGAATTTTACCCAGGAAATGCAGCCACACATTGCAGAGTTCAAAGGGTACTATAACGAGTGGGAGACCGGCGGTACAAAACTGCTTCAAAATAAACTCGATATTGCCGAGGCGCTGCAGGAACGGGAAACCCAGTCGCAGCAGGCCGTCACAGCCTTTACTTCCATGCGGGAGAATATTGATCGGCTAGGCGCGTTAATCGAAGAACAGCTTGCAGGCGAACTTACCCCCGAGCGGCGCAGATCGCTGGAACAAGCCCTCTCTTTGACTCTCAACGGCGACCGGGATGCCTACCAGGCATATGTTGAGCAGCTGCGCACAATGGATGCCGACACCCGTCAGGCAGTCGATACTCATAACCAAAATAACCTGGAAAACATCAATCAGACCCAGGAGAGAGTCACCCAGGCAGCACAGATCGTCGGTGCGCCGGCAGAGCAGCTACTTTCCAATTTCAACACCTACTTTCCTCAGTGGAAGCAGTCCAGTCGGCGGATTCTCGAAATTACCGTCGATACGTTTGAAACCAATCAACAGATTCAAAATATCTCTGCTTCGAACGAACAATCATTCAGTCAAATGCGCGCTTCGATAGATACCTTAGGCCAATTGCAGGAGGAACGCACGTTGGCCCGAACCAACACTATGGAAGCGACCATCGGCACTACCATTGGGGTGTATATCGGAGTAGTAGTAGCTATCCTGCTCATCTCCATCGCAGTTGGCATTGTTATCTCCCTTTCCATCCTGAAAGGTCTCAAACAGGGAGTCAAGCTTGCCAGCCGGGTTGCCAAGGGCGATCTGGAGGCCAGTATCGACATTCAGCGCAGGGATGAAATCGGAACCCTGGCAGAAGAGCTGCAGGGGATGGTGGAAAACCTCAAGTATAAGGCCCACGTAGTTGATGAGATTGCCAATAAAAACCTTAAAATCGAAGTCGAAAAATCTTCTGCCGCAGACCAGCTAGGTAAATCCCTGATAGTAATGAAAGAGTCCTTTAATGATGCCCTCGGACAGGTGAACAAGGCGGTTGAGCAGATCAACAGCGGAGCTGACCAGGTTTCCCAGGCCAGCCAGAACCTGAGCCAGGGAGCAACCGAACAGGCCAGCAGCCTGCAGGAAATCACCAGCTCTACCAATGAAATCAACAGCCAGGCCAGACAGAATGCCGAGAACGCGGCCGAAGCGCACTCCATCGCCCAGCAGGCAACTAGCGATGCCGACAGCGGCAACCAGCAAATGCAGCAGCTTACCGAAGTAATGGAACGGATAAACGCCTCCTCCGATGAAATCAACAAGGTGGTCAAGGTCATCGACGATATCGCCTTTCAGATCAATCTGCTGGCACTAAATGCGAATGTCGAGGCTGCCAGGGCCGGAAAATACGGCAAGGGTTTTGCAGTGGTGGCCGATGAGGTCCGAAACCTGGCGGTCAAGAGCGCCGATTCGGTCCAGGAAACCACACAAATGGTGCAGGACACGGTAAGCAACATCAAACAGGGAACCGAAGCCGCCGAGGCCACTGCCGAACAGCTGACTTCGATCGTAGACGGCTCGGGCAAGGTAGCCAACTTTCTTGAAGAGATCGCCCAGGCCAGCCGTGAGCAGGCCCAGGCCATCGAACAAATCACCGAAGGCCTCGACGAAATCGACCAGGCAACCCAGTCGAGCACCGCCAGCTCTGAAGAAAGTGCGTCCGCTTCCGAACAGCTGGCCGGACAGGCCACCGAACTGCGCAATATGGTGGTGCAGTTCGAACTCGACGAACGCTATACCGGCGACGGTAGCGGAGACGAGGGGCGCGACGCTCAACTGATCACCCAGGGCAGTCATCTGAATAATCTCGACCGCCAGCAGGACGAAACCGGCATAACCCCATTAAGTGAGCAGCAGAAATACGGTTTGGAGAACAACAACTTTGAGCGCTTCTAAACTCAACCCAGGTCCTCACGGCCTAGAAGATTCCGCACTGAATAAGGAGGCTACATGAGCGATAAAGATCAAACCACGGAAATGGATGAACTTTTTGATGAATCCGACGAGGAGTTACAGGAAAATAAATACCTGATGTGTAAACTCGGCAACGAAGTCTATGGCATCAATATCCAGAACGTAACCGACATCATCGAACTGCAGAAGATCACCGAAGTGCCGGATATGCCGGAGTATGTGAAAGGTGTAATTAATTTGCGGGGACAGGTAATCCCGGTTATCGATCTGCGCCTGCGGTTTGGGATGGAAGCCCGGGAGTATGACGACCGTACCGTGGTAACAGTGGTGAATGTGCATAACAACTCAATCGGCTTTATCATTGACACTGCCACTGAAGTGCAGGACATCCCCGACAAAAATATCGACCCACCCCCGAAGTTTCAGGAAAAGGACGTAAAAAAGAGATATATCTTCGGACTGGGTAAAATTGATTCAGAGGTAATCATACTGCTGGATATAGAAAAACTGGTAGGCGAAAAAGAACTGTCGTTGAACACGGAATAAAAAAATACAGTCTGAGTGTTTCAAAAAGCACCTGACAAAAAAAGAGCCGTCCCACGTCCGGGGCGGCTGCACTTTCGTGCGTCCTTGCCCCGATAACAATAAGACGGCGGCGGATATATTAATGGACTCCCGCTTTAGAAGCGGTCGTCTCGGTCGGGATAGTTTTTGCGGTTATCGCGGATCGCTCGGATAACCCGGCCAACCAGCACATCCAGCTGCGGTTTGAAAAAATACCCTAAAGCAACGCCTACAATCAACCAAAATATCATTCCTGTTCCTCCTTCACTATATCTACTTTAATGCCCTCTCTGGTTTGAACCTCTTCGTTGGGTGGAACTGTAACCTTTAGCACACCGTTTTTGAACACCGCCTTGGCGTTCTGACGGTCGAACTTATCCTCCGGCACAAAGTAACGCTGCTCCTCGATGTCCTTGAACTTCAGGCGGCGCTTAAAGTACCTCACTTCCTCGCCCGGTTCCACCTGCGGGGCCTTGGCGGAAAATACCATATAATCACCTTGAAACTCAATATTCAAGTCGTCCTCGCGGAACCCCGCCAGGGCAAACTCGATTACCATCTCTTTGTCCTTAGTCAAGTACACATTCATGGGAGGGTACGAATAGGAAGGATAATAATCAACCTGGTCATTCCAACGGTAAAACTCTTCGGCCGTGCGCTCCCGCGCCTTATCGCCAAAGTTCTCACCGAAACTCCGGGTTGCCTCGAAAATCTCGTCCATAATCTGGCCGATGTCGATGACAATCTTGTCTCTCATAATAACACCTCTTCTACTGCGTGTTGCGGCTCCCATACGGGCAGCCTTCTCCCGGTGCCCAAAGGGCCACCGGCGAGACATTTCGTCTCTCTTACTAATAGTGCAACTACTATGCCAAGCAAAGGCGTTTCTCAAAAGATAATGTATCTATTTTATAATTATTTATATTAAATGCAATTATTATGCCCTTCTCACCCCCCCAACCTCACCAGTCCCGGCTTCAGACGCCCCGCCCGCTCCTTCTGCAGCAGCGCTGCTGTATCAATATTACCCGCTCCGGCCACTTTTCAGTTATAATTGGGTCAAACTAACCCGCTACCATTCCAGCCCCAACAGCAGCAGAGTATCCTCTACCCGAAACCGCCCGTCCCGCAGACTATAGACGAACCGCAGCCCCCCCTCCAGGGCAATTGGCCAGTTGAACAGGTGCTGCTCGAACAGCAGCTCAATGCCACCCACCGGGTGAAGGTCCGCCCCCAGCCCCGACTCCAGCTCCTGGAGCCACTGCGGCGGCTCTTCGCCGGCCGGCAGCAGTCCGGCGGTGCTGCCCTCCTCGGCCGCCGGCACACCAATCCCCAAGTCGGCAAACAGGGTTCCCCGAATCCGTTTCAGGTAGTACACATTGCCCAGCTCCATATCCGGATACAGCAGGGGCAGACTGTACTGCAGGGCTGCTACCGCATCCGCCTTGTAGGTATCGTTCCAGTCAAAGGGGTAGCCCCTCGGCCGTACCGTGGGGCTGGTCAGGGGAACATCCTCTCCGGACTTCGACTCGCTCGTCCAGCTCAACTGCAGACGGTGCTGCCTCCACGGCCCGGGCAGGGTCAGCAGCCCGTTCAAGCCGAACCGACTGCCCCATTCAGCGGCCGGAGCCGCCACGTACTGCCCGCTAAGCTCCAGGTACTGCTCCCAGGGCGGGGCGAAATCCGCCGGGGCCACCACCCGCGAGGCGTTGTAAAAGGTCACTGCGTGCCGCACCGGCAGCACATAGGCATTGGTGTCGGTAGGCACATCCGGACGCCCCTGCTCGTACCGCAGAAACCCGGTACTGCTCAGGCTCAACTGCCGCAGCCACACCCCCCGCGAGAGATCCAGGGGCGCATCAAAGCCCAGCTTTGCCGTTACCCCGTTCCAGCGCGCCCCGGGATCGCCCGGAGAGTTCGTGTCACCGGAGAGCCCAAAGCGAATCACCGGAAACAGCCCACGGTAGCTGCCCTGCAGCCCCGCATCGTAACTCTCCCGCCGGACATTGAAACCGGTAAAACTCATCAGTGAAAGCCGCCCCAGCACATCATCCGACTGGGAAAACAGCTGCACCCGTCCGTCGGCACCCGGAATCGCCCCCCAGCTGTGAAAGTTCAACAGCCCCGTCAGCGGACGGTACTCCCCAACCTCATACCTGTTCTCCCGGCTTGTCGGGGAGGCCTGTGCCCCCCCAGCACCAATCTTCGGACCACCCCAGCTGCGGGCAATCGGCCCTACATAGTCAATCCGCCGCTGTCCAGCCTCCGTTAACGGCTCAAATTCTTCCGGCCGCAGATCCATCACCGCCGGCTTAAAACCATCTACCGTATAATCGGCAAAATAGAGCCGCCCGGCACTATCCAATGTGCGGCTCCCCGGGTCGCTGCCTGCCGGCCCTACATCCACTACCGGATAGGCAGCGGCGTAGGGCCGCGAGACTACCCGATACCCCTGGCCTTCCTGGCCTCGGCTTTGGTCGTACTGCCCTTGCGGCCTATGCTCCTGCTCCTGCTCATGCTCCTGCGGCTGCCCTGGGAGGGCCACCGCCTCCAGGGCCTCGGTGCCACTGCGTTCCGAGACATACAGAATATACTCCCCTGCCTCGTCTGGGTCGTCGGATGCCGGCATATACACCGGCATCGATATGCTGTAATCCACCGGGCCCAACACCGTTTTCCATCGAGCTGTCCCGAGCTCATACTCCAGCAGCCGGCTGCGGCCGCCCTGCACCGCGATTACCGCCACTCGATCGCCTCGGGGCGACCAGGCCGGCTGCCGCAGGTACAGCGGCCCTTCGGCACCCGTCGCCTGGGCCATCTGGCCCGCCATTGTCCATGGCAGCTCCGGTGCGGTAGTACGCTGTCGCTCGCCGCTCTCCGCATCCAGCAGCTCCAGCTGCCCTCCCCCTCCGGGCAGGGCCCGGATTACCGCAATCCGCCGGCCCTCCGGCGACAGGGCCGGCGCCTGGTACGCCCCGCCCCGGGTAAGCCTCCGGCGCCGTCCGCTCTCCAGCTCGTAGCGAATAATCTCGCTGGTCGAGACCTTGGACCACAACGGATGGGGCAGCTCCTCAGTCCAGAGGGCTACCCCGTTGCGCAGGGATATCCTGCGCAGACCACCAGGGATCGACACAACCGGCTTCTCCGAAGCGTGGTGGTCCCCACGGAGATCACCGGAGGAAGACAGCTCCAGCCGTACCAGGCTGTTCGCATCCCGGTCGCCATAACGAATCGCAAACAGCTCGCCCCCCTCCACGGCAACCGGCAGGTAGTTAGTCCAGACCGAGCCCTGATCATCGGCGGTCGGCAGCACATCGGCGGAAGTATACCCGCGCTCACCACCGGCTGCCTCCAGCAGCGCAAAGTAATCGTCCACATACTCCAGGGCATCGCGGTACACCCGGCGCAGCGAGCGGCCGGTGACCTGCTTAACCGCCGAATGGAAGCGCAAAGGCCAGAAGGAAAAACGGGCTGTTTTTTCAATAATCCTGTTCCAGGCATCTTCTCCGTAGGTAAGGCGGATATAGGTTACCAGGGGATAGCCAAGGTGGTAGTGGTTTGGGAAATGGCTACGGTAGGAGCCGAGGTAAGCCTGGCTGTAGGAGACCGGCCGATCTTCCCCCACACTGGCTCGTAACTCACGGTGGAATGTAGCGCTGCGGCCCCGCCCTCCTGAGGAGAAGGCGGTTTCACTGAGGATTGCATCCCCCTCAAAATACCATAACGGCATAGAGTACATCGAGAAAAAGGCCCAGCCATACTCACCGGCCGCCCACCGTGCAAAACGGGTAAAACCCCGGTTCAGGGCACTGAACTGAACAGCATGGCGCCCTTCGTGCAGAGCCAGCAGACTATACCAATCCACGGGTCCGGCGAACTGCTGCTGGCTGTTGAAGGCGTACCACTCGGAGTGGCGGGGGGCCAGGGTCACATAGCCGTTGGATACCTGCCGGTGGGTATTGAGCACCAGGGGCAAGGGCGGCACCCGTATCCCGAAGTCCTTCTGCAGCGGAGCCCACAGGTGGTCGGTAAGACCGGCGGCGCGCAAAGCCTCCTCTTCATAGCCCTCTGGAAAAATAAGCCGATGGTGGGGAGTGCTAACCTGCTTCCAGTCCGTACCCGCAGGGTACGGCGGGCCTAACACTGTCGAAGCCTGGATCGCGCGGTTCTGTGCCGCAGCCTGATCCGTCATACAAAGCAAGAGTACCAGGCACAAGGCAACTGCAAAAATATAAGCACCCACATTTTTTTTCATAAGCCCACCTCAATTTCACTATACCCCCTATCAGCGGTTGAAATCAAATTAAGTGATAGAATTCAGGATTGCCGCTTTATTAACGCTCTCCAATCTGCTATGCTCCATTTACACTATGGAAAGGATATCATGAGCATTCGCATTTTATATATCGGGGAAATTGTAGGAAAGGCGGGAGTATACTGTGTGAAGCAGGCGCTTCCAAAGTTAAAGCAGGAGCTCGGCATCAACTTTGTGATTGCCAACGGGGAGGGAGCTACCGGCGGCTTTGGAATCGGTAAAAACCATTCTATCTACCTGCACAAACTCGGTATAGACGTAATCACTTCCGGCGAAAAAATCTACTTTAAAAAAGATATGGTCCCCCATATCGGCAAGAGCCCTTACATTCTCCGCCCCGCCAATTACCCGCCCTCTAATCCGGGGCGCGGCTGGCGTGTATATCAGGCGGGGGATCAGAAAATCGGGGTTATCTCGCTGTTAGGCCAATCCAGTTTTAACCGGGTGCACCTGAGCAATCCCTTTACCTTTCTACCCGAACTGGTGACAAGGGTCAAAGAAGAAACCAATTTGGTGATTGTTGATTTTCATGCCTCCACCACTGCCGAAAAATACTCTATGTTTCACCATGCCGACGGTATGGTTTCGGCGGTTATCGGGAGTCATACCAAAGTCCTGTCTGCGGATGAGCATATTAAGGCAAAGGGAACAGGAGTTATCTGCGACAGCGGGCGCACCGGCAGTTTTATGAGTGTCGGGGGCCTCGATCCGAGTATTGAAATCGGACAGTTTCTGACTCAAATTCCCGAACGCTCTAAGGAGTACTGGGAAAGGCTTGAGCTGCAGGGAGTGATTTTTGATATCAACGAGCAGGGAAAAACCGAACATATAGAGCGCCTTAAATACCCCGTAGAAGGAACAGAAAGTGAAAGAAACGGGAACGATCAATAGAATCGAAGGGCGGACTATCTATCTTGACTGCGGAACAACTGCAACCTGCAAAAGCTGCTCCGCCGGCTCATCCTGCAAGACCGGTGAGAGAGAGACTGCAGCCCATAACAGCCACAACCTTAGCCTGAAGACGGGCGATGCAATTGAAATCTACTTTCCCCCGGGTAAAACCATCTTCTCGGGTTTTACAATCCTGATTTTTCCTTTGCTGACATTTATCGGAGCATTTGCCCTGGCCGGAAGGCTTCTCCCGGGCAGCGACGAAGGAACCCAGGCACTGTTCGGGGTTCTCGGCTTAGCCGCCGGCTTTGGAATCAGTATACTGTTCAGCCGCCTTACCGCACACCGTAATTTTCCGGAAGTTACTAAAAAATTGGATTAAACTGCAGCTTTAAAAGCTTGCTACTGATTCTCTTGTACCAGACGGGAGATAGTGGAGGCCATATCCTTCAAAGCGACGATATACTGCACATGCCCCATTTCAGCTGCAACCTTAGGCATGCCGTACACTATGCTGCTCTCCTCATCCTGCCCTAGAGTTATACCGCCCTTTCTATGAATGGAGCCTATCTCGCGGGCACCATCACGGCCCATTCCCGTCATGATTACCCCCATCGACCTCCCGGCGTATTGGGCGGCCACCGAAGCAAATAGAACATCCGCTGAGGGGCGGTGTCCATTGACCAGATCGTCCTGGGAAAGCCTTACCACTCCCGCCAAACGCCGTTTCTCGACTGCGATGTGGTAGTTCCCGGGGCAGATGAGTATGCGTCCGGCCTTCAAAATATCGCCGTCCGCCGCCTCCTTCACTTCCAGTGGGCATATTCGATCAAGGCTCTTGGCAAATTCGGTGGTAAAGCCGGCAGGCATATGCTGCACCACTACTATCGGCACCGCCAGGTCAGGAGAGAGGTGGGCAAAAACTTGTCGCAGCGCATTCGGGCCGCCGGTGGAAATACCAAGTGCTAAAATTTCAACCGGGCCCGCTTCGGCCCGTGGGACCGGTGCAGCCGTCGGCTCTAACTTCACTTTGACAGCCTTCGGCGGGGCAGCGGTGTCGGCAGCAGCTCCTCCGGAGCTCTCGCGAGGGGGTGGGGCGGGCTCTTTGGGGGGAGCGGCTGTAGCGCCGGAACTTCCATCCCCGCGCGGGCCGGCCTTGCGGCGATACTTCTGGCCATAGCCCCTCAGCAGTTCCACCAACTGCTTCTCTACTACATGAATATCTTCAGATATTGAACCGGAAGGTTTGGGAATGAAATCAGAGGCACCCAATGAGAGAGCTTCCATCGTGACCTGCGCACCTCTGCGTGCAATCGAGGAGAGGATAATAACCGGGATTTCGATTCCCCTGGCCTTTCGTTCTTTAAGGAATTCTATACCGTTCATATCCGGCATTTCCAAATCTAGAACAATCACATCCGGCTGAAGCCGCGGTAATTTTTGAAGTAAAAACCGGCCGTTCATAGCTTTCCCGGCCAGCACCAATCCGTCGGCATTTTCTACCATTTTACCAACCAGATTGCGCATCAGGGCCGAGTCATCGCATACAACTACCGAAATCTGTTCTTTTTCATTCACCTTCTATATCCTATGTTTTTACAGTTTTTGAAACACCCTCTTTAATCAAAAAATTTCCTGTAAATAACCGCCCAGTCGGTTTTAAGAAACTCAAACTTTGTCTTCATACCGAATAATGATTCAGAGTGTCCTATGAACAGGTACGAATGGTTATTTAGCGCCTCATAGAACTTTCCAATTACGTTTTTCTGTGCAACTTCATCGAAATAGATAATTACATTGCGGCAGAAGATAATATCCAGGTTACGCTGACCGCTGTCATTCTTTAGATTATGATAGTCGAATTTGACCAGTTTCTTAATCTCATCTTTCACCTGATAGCCGTTATTCTTTTTCTCGAAATATCGCTGCAGATATTTCTCCGGAACCCCGTTTACCTTATTTTCAGGATAAAACCCCTCTTTGGCGGTCATCAGGGATTTTAAGCTGAGATCGGAAGCGGTTACTTCAATTCCAATTGAGGCCGGAAGCTTATCCTTCATAACCATTGCAATCGAATAAGGCTCCTCGCCTGTTGAGCACCCCGCACTCCACACTCGAACCGTATTCTGCTTTTTGGACTGCTTCCACTCAATCAATTCTGGAATTACATAATTTTCCAGAGTATTAAAATGCATAGTATTGCGGAAGAAGCGAGTTAAATTGGTGGTAACAGTATCGAGCAGGGTCTTCATCTCGGCTTTATCACTGATGATAAGTCGTTGGTACTCTTGAGGTGTTTCTATTTGTGTTTTCCGCAATCTTTCCTTCAACCGACTTTCTAAAATCGACCGGTTGGACTCCGAAAAATGGATACCACTTTCGTCGTAAATGAGGTCACGAAATTGTTTAAAACTCTGCTCGTCTAAAAATCTATCCATACGTTAGTATTTGCCTTGTGTTACGTTATGCTAAAGTCTATGAACTGCTGAATACAGTGTCAACATAAAAACAAATTTCTACACTTCAATTCTAGTTTTCAGGGTTTTTCAGCACCCTTGTGTTATATTGAAGAGTAGTATGAACCATGAAATGCACCAATATTTTGTAAGGGGCTTGGCTCTGCACGAAGAGAGTCGTGTTCCTTTTCTTATTTTAGAGAATCGAAGCGAAAATGACACTATCACATTTCAGGTGGCTGCATCAGAGGCGGACACCCTGCTGCTGCACATGAGCAGTGCAGGTTCTCCAATTCCCAGCCCCCAGGATACCATTGCTAAACTGTTCAATCGCCATTACCTACGGCCCAGCTATCTGGAAATACACCACCTCAGCTCAGCCGAGGCCAAGGCGGAGCTGCATTACCGCAGTTTCCTGCGGCAGCACAGTATGTCACTCCTGCCGGCCGAAGGTATTGCCCTGGCTATACGACTGGATGTTCCAATTTTCCTGACACCGGAGGCAATTATTACCGGAACCGTCGCTAACCCGCTCTATGAGTACTCTCATGAACCCTCCCAGTCTTTTCTGTTTGTGGGCAGTGAGATTTTCGAATAGACACCCCCACTCTCCAATTGCGCAATTAAGCCTACTGGTCTATAATCCACCTACATGAAGAAATATATATTCGTGACCGGGGGTGTCTGCTCCAGCCTCGGAAAAGGAATTGCCGCTACCTCAATCGGCAATCTGTTAGAAAGCCGCGGATTACAAATCCGTATGGTAAAAATCGACCCCTACATCAATGTCGATGCAGGTACCATGAGCCCCTATCAGCATGGAGAAGTATACGTCACAAACGATGGGTCGGAAACCGATCTTGATCTGGGAAACTACGCACGCTTCACCAATGCACCCTTGGGTCAGGTAAACTCAATCACCACCGGCCAAGTCTACCAGGAAGTTATTAAGCGAGAACGGGAAGGGCGGTATCTGGGCCGAACCGTACAGGTCATACCCCACATCACCGACGAGATTAAGCGGCGCATCTTTTTAGCCGGCCACGATCCGGAAGTCGATGTGACGATTATCGAGGTTGGGGGAACTGTTGGCGATATCGAATCCTTCCCCTTTCTGGAAGCCGCACGACATCTGATTCAGGAGCTCGGCAAGGAACAGGTGCTGTTTATTCATCTGACCCTCCTGCCGGAGGTTGCCGGAGGAGAACTCAAAACCAAACCCACTCAACACTCGGTGAAGGAACTGCGGGCTATCGGTATCCAGCCCGATATTCTTGTCTGCCGTGCCCCGTATGCCCTGGAACAGGATATTATCCGCAAAATTTCCCTGTTTACCAACGTAGAAAAACGGGCGGTTATTTCTGCCTACGATGTAAAGAGCACCATTTACGAAATTCCGCTCATTTTTCACGAGCAGAAATTGGATGAAATAGTACTTGAGAAGCTGAATCTGCAGAGTAGCCCCGCTCAACTGCAGCAGTGGAGCAAGATGGTCGACACTATCAAAAATGCCGAACAAGAGATTAAGATAGGAATTGTAGGCAAGTATATTGAGCTGCACGACTCCTATAAGTCCATCTATGAAGCTCTCTGCCATGGAGGGATTGCCCATAAAACCCGGATACACCTGGAGAAGATAGACTCGGAACACCTGGATACAGAGGAAAAGCTGGCCCGGCAACTCGACCCGCTCAATGCCCTCCTAATCCCCGGAGGTTTCGGTCAGAGGGGTATAGAAGGTATGATACAAGCTGCCAAGTACGCCCGGGAGCATAAGATTCCCATGTTCGGTATCTGCCTGGGTATGCAGATTATGGTCATCGAGTACGCCCGTCACGTACTTGGCTACAGTGATGGCGACAGCACCGAGTTCAGCCCCTCGACCTCTCATCCGGTGGTGAGTCTTTTAGAAGAACAAATCGATGTAAAGATGTACGGGGGTACCATGCGCCTCGGCCGCAGTGAGACCGTGCTGCAGGAAGAGACCCACATCCACCGCTGTTATGGTGCGAAGGTGGTGCATGAGCGCCACCGCCACCGCTACGAAGTCTCCAACACCTTCCGCGAAGAGCTGGGCCAAGCGGGCCTGGTAATCAGTGGAGTAACTCCGGAAGGGGCGCTGGTAGAATCGATCGAATGGCCCGATCACCCGTGGGGTGTGGGGGTCCAATTTCACCCGGAGTTCACTTCCACCCCGATAAATCCCCACCCCTTATTCGCTGGATTTGTGAAAGCCGGATTGGATTTTAGAAACAGGAATGAAACCTAAACACCGCATTTCTCTACAGTTAATCTGCCTGCTTACCGCCGTCCTGCTGGGCGGCGGCTGTTCACTTAACTACAGTGAAGCTGAAATGGCGGAGAGCTTGTCGGAGGAACTTCCCAACAGCATCATTCGCAGCTACCGTTTTGTTGACATTCGCTCCGGCCGCAGTTCCTTCCGGATATACGCGGCCGAGGCCCGTATGTACCATAAAGCCCACGAGACACAGCTCAAGGATATTTTCTTTCAGGAAATCAATCCCGATGGAAAGGTAGTCACCGAAGGACAGGCAACCAGAGCAACCATTTTCACCCAAACCGATGATGTCGAGATGCACGGTGATATCAGTTTTAGCGGATCCGCTCAGGAAGCGACCATCATTAGCGACTATTTGTTCTGGAACAACGAGGAGCGGCGCCTTGAAGGAAATCCGGACCATACAGTTACAATTATCAAAGCAGACGGAACCCGCATCCGCGGCAAAGGGTTTAGCGCCGACGCCGCCGGCCAAAGGGTAGAGTTTTCAGAGGCGGTAGAAGGGGTCTATGTCCAAAATGATGAATAATGCCCGCCTTGTGGGTATATCCCTTAGTCTACAGCTGCTTCTAATGGCTGTTTCCGGACCACTGCTCACACAGCTGTGGGCAGAAACAGAAACCTTCACTTTTTCCGGAAACAGCACCATCATTTCAATGAGCGAAAATCGGCGGCGCACCATTTTAAACGGTGATGCCCGCATCAGCAGCGAAGATCTACAAATCAAGGCCGAGCGCATCGAACTGTATGGTGATGACTTTCGCTACGCCCGCTGCGAGGGGGCTGTGGAAGTACGCAACAGTGCACAGAAAATATCGCTTACCGGCGATAACCTGTTTCTTGACCGGAAACTGAACAAATTGCGCAGCCCCTCCTATACCGAAATGGTCGACCTGAAAAACGAGATTGTGATAAAAAGCGGCTATATGGAACACTTTGACGAAGAGAACTATTCCGTCTTCCAAATAGGAGTCCGCATTCTCAAAGCTACTGAGGATGGTCGAATGGTGTGCCGATCCGATTACGCCCGCTACGACCGTGAAGCCGATACACTTGAGTTGAGCGGCAGTCCGGTAGTTCACTGGAAGGGCGACCGTTACAGTGCCGTACGGATTACAATTAACCTTGAAACCGATAAAATTGAAATGGAGGGAAACGTGGAGGGAGAGTTTACCTCCAAAACCCAAGAGGAGCCGGCGGATGGAGCCGAAAACAACAGTGCAGAACAATAAACCCGCTGCTCTGCGGGTGGAAGGCTTAAAGAAGCGCTACGGTAAAAAGGAGGCAGTCAAAGATGTCTCTTTTTCCATGCATACCGGCGAGATAGTTGGCCTGCTTGGCCCAAATGGTGCCGGCAAAACTACCGTATTTTACATGATAGTCGGCTTTATAAAAGCTACCGCCGGACGAATTTACTTGAACAAAACCGACATCACCCAACGACCGATGTACCGCCGTGCCCTGGAGGGCATCTCTTACCTGCCCCAGGAACCTTCGGTCTTCCGCAAGCTGTCAGTGGAAAACAACATCTGGGCAATACTGGAGACCCGCAGAGATCTGACCCACGATGAGAAACGGGCCAGGCTGGAGGAGCTGCTGGATGAGTTCAATATTCAGTCTATTCGCCATCAGCAAGCCCACCCCCTCTCCGGCGGCGAACGGAGGAGAACCGAGATTGCCCGCAGCCTCGCAATCGATCCAAAATTTCTCCTGCTGGATGAACCTTTTGCCGGTATCGACCCCATCGCTGTATCGGAGATAAAGCAGCTGGTAACCGACCTCTCGAACCGTGGAGTCGGAGTACTTATCACCGACCACAATGTTCAGCATACCCTGTCGATCACCCACCGGTCATTTATCATTCATTTAGGAGAAATCCTCGCCCACGGCAGCCGCAATGAAATTTTAGCCAATCCCATCGCCCGGGAGATTTATCTGGGACGGGATTTCGATATGCCCCTGGAATAGTCACTCCAATTCAGCGATTCTCAATTTGGAAGTCAAAAGACTTCCAAATTGAGAATTGCTGACTCCAATTGACAAAGGGGCCTAACAAGTACATTATTTTAAGTACGTGCAGTATCAAAGGCCTATACTAATACAGGAACAGAAACTCAAAATGAGCCCTCAGCTCTACCAGTCTATTCAGCTGATGGCCATGCCCCTGCAGGAACTCAAAGTTAAAATCCAGGAAGAGCTCGAAAAAAACCCGGCCCTCGAGATGGTCAGCGAGAAGAGTGATGTCTCCCTGGATGAAATCGGCTCTAACACCCGTGAAGATAATGATTACTTTGAAAACAGTTCCGACCCGGGCTATACCACCGGGTACGATCAGGAGTCCTCCGACTCAAAACAGAAATTTATGGAGGGGGCTTTATCACGTCCGGAATCGCTGCAGGAGCACCTTATGTGGCAACTGAGGGTCCAGCCTATCCCGCAAAAATGGTTCGAAATTGGAGAGTTGCTGATTTGGAATCTGGATGCAAACGGATTTCACCTCGAGGATCCAAAAAACCTGGTAGACGAGGAGCAGTATTCAGCCCTTGAAGAGCTTATCCGTCTTATTCAGCAGTTTGACCCCCCGGGAGTCTGCACCCGCGACTACCGGGAATCGCTGCTCGTACAGGCTGAGCTCTCACCGGAGGCTCCCGCTCATACCGAAGAACTGATTGAGCAGCACATGGAACTCCTCGAGCGGAACAGTACTAAGGAAATTGCCAAAATCACCGGCAACAGCGAGGCTGAAGTCGAGTCGATTATCGAGTTCATCAAGACACTGACCCCCTACCCGGGACGTCTGTACTCTAACACCTCCACTACCTACGTCATCCCGGATGTAGTAGTCCGCCACGAGGAGGGTGAGTTCAAGCTGTATCTCAACGATGAAGAGATCCCGGAGCTCGGGATAAACCCATTTTTTGAGGAGCTGGAGGAAAAGAAAAAAACAGAGGAGAAGGACAAGACCGAGGAAAAGCAGACCAAGAAGTTTGTGAAACAGAGTGTCCGGGATGCCCGCTGGTTTATGTACAGTATAAATCAACGTAATCAGACTCTCATCAAAATTGCCCGCACCATCCTCGAATTTCAACGTAAATTTTTTCTGTATGGTCCCAAGCAACTGGCACCACTAACCCTAAAAGACGTGGCGGCGGAAGTACAGGTGCACGAGACCACTGTATCGCGAATAGTAAACTCAAAATATATCCAGACCGAATGGGGCATTTTTCCGCTGAAGTACTTCTTTTCAAACCAGGTCTCCAGCACCGGGAGCGGCCGCTACTCAAAGGGAGCAGTAAAAGAAATCATAAAAGAGATCCTTGAGGAGCATGGACAGGATAGGAAGAGCCTCTCCGACCAAAAGATTTCTGATATTCTAAAAAAACGCGGCATCTCCATCGCTCGGCGTACTGTCACCAAGTACCGCAAAGAGCTGGCAATTGACTCCTCTTATTACCGCTAAGCACATACCGCTAAGCACATACCGCTAAGCACATACCGCTAAGCATGTATCGCTAAGCATCCAAAAAATTTGACAGTTCATGCGGAGCGAAATATGTTTTAAGAAGAACATACATATGAGGAGGAAATGCATGAACTTTGAAATCAAGGGCGTTCACTACGATTTAAGCGATGCAACTAAGGAGTTCATTGACAGAAAACTCGAAAAAATCAGTTTTGCCAATGAATATATTATGGATCTTCTCATCACTATTACCCAAAACAAACCCCGTTATTCGGTCGAAAGCAATATAAATTTTCGCTGGGGCCATTCCTCCCATGTAGGAGCCGAGAGCCATGAGCTCTATCAGGCAATTGAACTGATGATCGATAAGCTGGAGCATGTTGTCCGGAAGGAGAAAAAGAAAGTACGCGAACACTGAGAGCCGGCGGATCGAGTAGAATAGCCGGAGTATGGGTTTAGTATCTTTCCTTGATCCCTACTTTTTGGTATAGTTAACTTAACTATGGATTCATTTAGCGTTTTAGATCTGCTCGATCTTGACTTAAAAGAGCATAATGCCCTCGATTTGAAGTGTATTGGCGGGCGTCCGGGTTTAGTAAGAACTATTCGGGAACCT
>JAIPFV010000074.1 GCA_021736475.1 Spirochaetia bacterium
CGACTTTTGAAGAGCTACAGGAATGCTTTTTGCTGTCGGATGACGGGGCCTTAATAGTCTTACTTGCCCTACTCGCCGGATGAATCCTCCAGCGCTTTCTCCAAAAGCTGCCTTCCGTATTCAATCGAAGTAGCGTAGGAGAGGTCAGAGTTAATGGGCATGACCCCATCCGGAATTTGTCCTCCTTCCAGTTCCACTGGGTCAAATACTCCTCCGATCACACCAATTACCTGCCGGTCATTTACACTGATCAAAGGCCCCCCGATATCTCCGTACTGTACACGCCGATCGAAGATAATCAGATTGGTTTCGGTGCGCGATTTTACCCGGCCGGATAGGACCGACTGTGCAGCAATAACTCCGTGAAACCGGTAATACCCGAAGGGTACACCTAATGACATGAGCATTGCACCGCGGGGGTCGTGTTCCGGTTCGCCCAGGATACCTTCCGGCATATTTATCTCTAACTCAGGAGTCATTTTCAGCAGAGCCACATCTTTGCCCGTATCTCTGGCAACTACCTTGACCGGTACCGGTGCTACCTCCTCGCGGGTCACGGGCATAAAGGCCTCGTTGGATATCGGAGGAACTACCACTAGATCATTGTCTTCGGTAATAATCCGGGCAGTAGTAATTAAATATCCGTCCGGATGCACCAGGAAACTACTACCGAGAAAGTTTACTGCGCCCCCTACCTGGCGCATCACCATCATACAACTGCCTTGAAAGCGCTGACTAACCGTCTCTAACATGCTACCTTCCTTTACTATCGTGTTTACTCAGCTGCTTTAACCCAGCTGTCTACCATTTCCGAGTGGAGCTTTATCCAGCGTACCGCCTGAGCGTAGGGGTCTTGGGCATCATCTTCCTGAATCCAACGCATCAGCCGCTCTAGATCCTCCGGTTTGTAGGAAATTTGTTTGAGAACTCTATATGCATCCGGAGCATCCTCCTGCAAACCGGGCCGCACCATGGTATGGATTGATTCCTCGCCGCCAAAAACCCCCTTTGGATCTTCCAGAAAGCGGAGATTGTACAGCTCGAATATCCAATGGGGCCTCCATCCGGTGATAACAATCCACTCTCCCTGCTGCACCGCTCTTCTCAACCGACTAAGCATGCGCGCTTCGTCACCTGTAATCACATGGTACTCAGCCTGCAGGTTATAAGCGGTAAGCGCCTTTTGCGTCCTGGCCACGACTCCAGCGCCGGATTCGATTCCAGTTATACGACCATCAAACTTATTTACATGCCCGGATAGCTCTTCGATGGAGCGGATAGTCACCAGTTCGCGGCCGGTCTTGCCGCTTGCATCAGTCTGCCGTCCGGGACGCACGGTCGGTACTACCAGGCCAATCCGCGCCCCCACCAGGTTCGGTCCGAGGTCTTCGAGTTGACCGCGGAACTCTTGGTAATACCCTTGATGGGTGGTCGGAAGCCAGGCCCCGGTCAGCACATCAGCCTCGCCTTCGGCAACCCGCCGCCACATCTCCCCTACTTCCACCGGAGTCATTCTCACACGGTAACCGAGCCGCTCCTCCAGCACCGCCTGTATCAGCTGGGCACTGGCAATTTCCGAGGACCATTCCGGGTAAACCAGTCGAATTTCGGTATCGGCGCGACTTGTATCCTGCGAGCCGCCGATAGTCTCAGCGCTGTCTTCACGCCCACAGCCGATCAACAGTGCCGCCAGCAGTAGTGTAGTGAGAAGCGTTGCACCTACCAGTAGTCCGGACTTAAGGGGGTTCTTTAAAACTGAATTTTTCACTGCTGGCCTCCTTCATCTTTTTTTGCGCTCTTCTGCTTTTTCCCGCCAAACAGGCGTCTGACACCGCGTTTGCCGCCCCTTACCGGTTCGGCCTCGCTCATTACTCGCCGCGAAGGCCGCTGTTTTCCGAGCCAGCTTACGTGGCCGTGTACCAGTTCTGGCTCCGGATGGCTGGATACGGTTTTAAACACGTGGCCATGCTCATACGGCGGCATGGAGAAACCGGGCCCTTCGGTATAAGTCGACAAGCCTTTACGGAGGCTGTAGATCATAAATATGAGCACCAGCGCAAAGGGTAGACCGGTGGTAATAGCCGCTGTCTGCAGCGCAACCAGTCCCCCTCCGAGCAGCAGCGCAGCAGCTACCGCACCTTCCAGCAGGGCCCAGAACAGGCGCTGCAGTTTGGGTGGGTCGGGATTTCCTCCGGCGGTGATGATATCGATAACCATTGAGCCTGAGTCCGAAGAGGTTACAAAAAAGGTGATGATCACCAGCACCGTCAGGCCGGAAGTAATCGCATTAAACGGGAAATTCTGCAGCAGCTCGAACAGGGCTACCGGGAGGTTCTCCTGTACCGCCCGCGCAATTCCGCCGGCGCCGAACATCTCTACATTCAGTGCGCTGTTACCGAAGATAGTCAGCCAGGCAAAAGTTATCAAGGTCGGGACAAAAAGAACTCCCATGATGAACTCGCGGATAGTCCGTCCGTAGGAAACTCGGGCGATAAACATGCCGACAAAGGGCGACCAGGCAATCCACCAGCCCCAATAGAACACTGTCCAGCTGTGTTGCCAGTTGGTAGCCTCGTAAGTCTCATTCCAGGTGGCCAGTACCGGCAGGTACTGAATGTAGTGGCCGAGGTTCTCGCCGAAAGATTTGAAGATGAACAGGGTCGGTCCTACCAGCAGCACAAACAGGCACAGCATACCGGCCAGCACCAGGTTTACCTCGGACAGGCGGCGGATACCGGCACTCAAACCGGCCAATACCGACCAGGTAGCCAGCATAGTTATACCGGCAATCAGAAACACCTGTATCAACGGGGTCTGGCCGATGCCGAACAGATGATCCAGACCGGCGTTCACCTGCTGCACGCCCAGTCCCAGGGAGGTAGCAACCCCGAACAACGTGGCTACAGTGGCCAGTATATCGATCACGTTGCCGGCGGCTCCATGAATTTTCTCACCGAGTACAGGATAAAAAACCGAGCGAATTGAAAGCGGCAGGCCCTTGTTAAATGCGAAAAAGGCTAATGCCAATCCAACCATGGTGTACACCGCCCAAGGATGAAAACCCCAGTGCAAAAAAGTAAGGTCCATGGCCGACTTCGCAGCCTCGGCGGTTCCCACCTCGGTCAGCGGATAACTTACAAAATGGAACATCGGTTCTGCCACGCTGTAGAACAGCAGGCCGATTCCCATCCCGGCGCTGAAGAGCATCGAAAACCAGCCTAGGGTCGAGAATTCAGGCTTGGCATCCGAGCCGCCAAGGCGTATATCACCGTAGCGGCTGACCATTAGCACCAGTACGAATACCAAAACGATATTCATGGTCATAATAAACAACCACCCGGCGCCGGTCGCGATTCCTTCCTGAATAGTCGTAAATATATCTCCGACACTAGCCTGAAACAGAATAGCAATCAATACCGAACCGATTATTATTGCGGCTGAAGTAAAAAATACCCACGGATGAATATCTACTGCAAGCCAGCCTTCCTTTTCTTCGCTATTTTCCATACGCACTCCTGACAAGACCTCATGAACAAGCTTCACCTATAAAGCATAAAGACTCGTCCTGCTGTCGTCAAATCGTGCTTAAAAACTCCCTACACAATGCCCGCCGACTTTGCCCACAGAAAGTGATCCCGGTTGAGTTCAGCTGGACTCGGCATGGGATAGGTGAGCAGTGTTTTACCGTCTCCTACATAAATGGCATTATCAATGATCTGATAGGAAAAACGCTCTACATGTGAACGGTCGAGAGTTTTATTGCTTTTCTGCTTATTGGCTTTCAGCTCATCAATACAGTCTTTCAGATGCCCGATGTTGTGGTCGTATCTGGCGCCAATATTACCTGTATGCTCGGGATGGTCAAAATCGATCGCTTTAAGATCGGTAAATACGATTTTCGGCACCCACACCTTTGTTTCCGGAGATGTCATACATTCAACGAGCTCACGAGGGTTACGGACGCTCACCACCAACGGGTTTATAGGGCACAACTCCTGATACAGGTAGTACTCCTGTTGGCCGTACTCTTCTCTATAATCACCCTGCTGCAACCTCAGGGTTTTTCCGTCGGCTGTGGTGAGAAACAGAGATCCGATAACACCGAGATCGATGTGTTCTAGCGTTCGATATACAGATAAGTACAGTGAATGCTTCACCTCTCCTTCTGGTAGCTTATCAAAAATGCTATGGGCGTACTGCCAATCAAAAAAAGATCCGAACTCATGCTTGATTTGAAAAAACATAAGTCGTTCAGCCGAGCCCTTGTTCGACCCCAGGGCCATATAGCTGCCAAAACTATCCGGATCAAGAGAAGAGGCCACTAAAGCCTCCATAGGAAAGACTAATAAATAGTAATTGATGTTCATAAAAGTACCCTCGTTTATTAAATGGTATGTAGATATTAATATGGTACACCCGCACCCTCTGGTCAGTCAAATCGCGGCATGGTATTCCAGCAATTCTAATTTTGAATAGTGCAATGCACTATTCAAAATTAGAATGCCTCCAACCTTTTTGATACACAAATTTTTGCTAAGAAGATGAAGCAAATTCTAAATTTGGAAGTCGTTCGACTTCCAAATTTAGAATTGCTCGTGGTACTCTCGAGAAAAGGAGCAAAGAATGAAGGCGGAGTTGAAAAGCAGACTGAAATCAGGACACACAGTTATTGGAAGTTTTGTAACCATCGGGAGCCCGGATACGACCGAAATTCTGGCACTTGCGGGGTTCGATTTTTTGGTCATCGATACCGAACACGGAGCAATGTCAATTGAAACAGCGACCCATCTAATCCGTGCGGCCGATGTACATAACGTTCCCTCGATTGTCAGGGTAACAGAACCCTCGGATTCAACCATTTTACGTTCCTTGGATATCGGAGCGGCGGGCGTACAGGTGCCCCAGGTTAACTCAGCCAAATTAGCAGGCTGTATAGCAAAAGCCGCTCATTACCACCCCGAGGGCCATCGCGGATTAGCCATGCCCCGTGCTGCCGCCTATGGTTCAATGCCGATCGACCACTATTTTGCTAAAAGCCGAGAGGAGACTCTGGTAACAGCACAAATCGAAAGTGCTGAAGGCTTAGCCCAGCTTGACGAAATAGCTGCGGTACCCGGAATAGATGTAATCTTTCTAGGCCCCTTCGATCTTTCTCACTCTCTTGGGATACCGGGGCAAGTGGAAGATACCCGCATTAAAGAAGCCGAGCGGCGAGTAGTAGAGGTGTGCAAAGCCAATGGAAAGGCCGCCGGCATATTTGTAGTCAACGGAGAGGCTGCCCAAGAGCGGGCACGGCAGGGTTTTCACTACATCACCATCGCAATGGAAGCGATGTTTCTCTCATCTGCCGCCACCCAGGCTTTGAAAACGGCAAAAGCCGGGTTATAGTATAGTCCTGCGAAAATTTTACTTCTGTCCCGTCTCTTATTAGCTTTTAGATAAGTAACACGGGAGGAGTAAAATATGAATATGAAAAAAATTCACAAAAACTTCCTAATTCCACTCATTGGGCTGGCACTGTTGTTCGCCCCAGCGGCAGCAGCAGTTGCACAGGTTAGTCTATCAACTGAACAACTGCAAAGCCAGGTGGAAAACGTCTACGAAGCTGCCAATCATTCGGTAGCAAATATCACTACAAAGGCCCTGACCATGGGTATGTTCAATCTGCCCACTACTCAAAAGGGGGCGGGATCCGGTTTTCTCTACGATGATGCCGGCCATGTGGTCACAAACTATCATGTAATCCAAAATGCCAAAACTATTACCGTCTCCCTTGGAGAAGACCAGATGTACGAGGCGGAGGTTGTAGGCTCAGACCCGCTGACAGATATCGCTGTACTCAAGATTAAGGGCGACAGCCTGCCGGAGCCTCTACCGATGGGCAACTCCGACCGATTGAATGTCGGTGAATTTGTAGTAGCCCTGGGGAACCCCTTTAGCTTCGAACGGACACTCACCTTTGGCGTAGTATCGGCTCTGGGCAGGATGATCAAAAGCCCCAACGGCAGTTTTATCAGTGAAGCCATCCAAACCGACACCCCAATCAATCCGGGCAATTCCGGAGGCCCTCTGCTCAACATGGAGGGTAAGGTAATCGGCGTCAACTCCGCCATTATCAGCCCCAGCGGTGCCAGTGCCGGAATCGGATTTGCCATTTCAGCCAACTCTGTAAAGAAAGTAGCCGATTCGCTCATTGAAGAGGGCCACTACCCCCACCCGTGGCTCGGAATACAACCGGTAAATCTGTCCCCCGGTCTGGTGCAGCTCCTTGAAAAGGCAAACCAAGAGGTACCCGTCGAAAGCGGGCTCCTTGTTGTCCAGGTGCTTAACGGCGGACCGGCGGATGACGCCGGAATTCGCGGCGGGCGGCGGCAGCTGCGAATCGGCAACCGGCGCCTCTTGGTCGGAGGAGACATCATCGTTGGAATCGACGGACAGGAGGTGAAAAACTACAAAGACCTCATCGGCTACCTGGAAAAGGAGGTCTCCATCGGCGATACAGTTACCCTCAGTTATTACCGCGAGGGAGATAAGCGCAGCACTACCGTAGAGGTAGGTGAACGCCCGACCGGCAATCAATAGATTCTCCAGCTATAGGGGCCGGTAACCAAAGCGTCGGTTACCGGCCTTACTTTTTTTGATGGGGTTGCTTCTAATCTGTAACCTGGCTCTTGACACTTTAGTAAACACTGTTTACTATAAATACTATCATGAGTATAGAAGAGAGAAAACAACGGGAAAAGGCTGCCTTGCAGCACAAAATCATTAAGGCAGCTTCGGAATTGATCTCCGCAAGGGGACACGAGAACGTAAGTATCCGTCAGATAGCTGAAGCTGTGGAGTACTCCCCTCGCACAATTTACCTCTATTTCCGCGACAAGGAGCACCTCCTGCAGGAGGTAGTTGAAGCAGGGTTCAAAAGAACCCTGGAGATACGTTCCAGGAGGCTGGAACATGTGCCTTCCTCCCCCTCCGCGCTGATACGGCAGCGCTTAGAGGCCCATATTGCCTCCGCCCTCGCCCATCCCAACTTCTACCGGGCGGTGGTTACCCTGATTTTTGATAAGGGGTATAGTCCGGGGCCGGCCCAGCAAAAGATTATCGACCAGACCAAAGACGATATCGCCCGCTGCCTGCCGCCGGAACGTACCACGGATACAGAAATCGAAAACCACAGCAGGATAGTCTTTGCCTCAGTCCGTGGCTTTTCACTTTCACTGCTGAAAATCAACGATACCCTCAGCGATGAAGAGCGTAGGGAGCTGATCGACCACTTTCTCAAGTTCATTGAACAGGGATTACAAATCCAGGAGGACACATGAAAACACTAATTGCGTATGCCGGCCGAAACGGCAGTACCCAAAAAATGGCGGAACGAATAGCCGGTCAAATAGGTTCCGAAGCGGAGCTTGTGAATCTGCTAAAACAACCAGCCCCGGAAATGACAGAGTACGACAATGTCATTTTGGGCGGCTCTATTCTGGCCGGCGTGGTACCAAAACCGCTCCAAAAGTTTATTAAACAGCAAAAAGAGACACTGCTAAGTAAAAGAGTACATATTTTCCTTTGCTGCCTAATGGAAGAGCAGATCGACCAGTACTTTAGCCGCAACTTTCCGGAACCCCTCTATTCGCACGCCGAGCATAAGGTATGGCTAGGGGGAGAGCTTGTACTGGAGGATCATAATCTTATCGTTAGAAAGATGCTGAAAAAGATAACCGGCACAAGTGAAGATATCCACAGTCTCAGCTGGGCAGCGGCCGATCAACTGGCAGCCGCAGCTGCTGCACCGACAAAAGAATAGGAGCGAGGCCGTGAAATTAAGAAAAGCCCTTCTACTGAGCTTCAGCATAGTTGCCCTAGCCCTGCTGGGCGCCTGCAGTGCCATGGCAAAAATGGACCAGACTAAATCCCTTACCATCACCACACCCAATTATGAAAAGCTTCCCGACGGAACTTATCGGGGCGCCTATGACGGGGGCCTAGTGATAGCGGAAGTGGCAGTGACCATTCATGCAGAGAATATTAAGTCGGTAGAGCTATTGCGCCACGATCATGGCCGGGGGGCGGAGGCCGAAAAAATTGTAGATAGCATAGTGGAGGCACAATCTCTGGAGGTGGATGTGATCAGCGGAGCGACGGTAAGCAGCAAAGCTATCTTAAAGGCAGCTGAAAACGCCCTCAGAGCAGAGAATTAGGGGCTTTCGGAGCTCCCGAGTTCCTCGTCGATCTCCTCAAGACGCCGATTCAGTTTCGCTATAGTGTTCATAATTCGCTGTTTTTCTTTTGATAATACCTCCGCCGGATCTTCCGCCGCGGGTGAACTGCGCTTGGGAGAGAACTCTTCCCTCAACATATCCTGACTATAGCCGGTCTTAAGGGCCTGCAGGGCCTCCTGCTGCTCCTCTGGAGTTTTCAGTTGGGCCACCGCTTTCATACCGTCATAGCCTATCTCCGCCGGCAGTCCTGCGCTTGAAACCTGGACCATCCGCTTCATCTCGCGGCGGTCGAGCTGGAGTACCCGGTCTACATAATCCTCAAAGCGGGCCCCCGACTCTTCGCACAGTTCCTGCGCCTGGTGCAGCACCTTGCCAAACTCCTGCATCAGATTTCCGTGGGGGGTAATAAAGCGCGAGCGGATCTCTGCAGTCAGCTCGATAAAGCGCGGATCCTGCTCAAAGACATTCACATATATTCCCTGGTGCTCGGCTTTATTCAATAGGCCGTGAAACAGACTCCAGAACCTGCGGGTATGGGAGCGGCTGCTTTTTGGGGGAAGGGAAGAGCAGAAATGCAGGTGATGGGCATATTCATGGATAGCGGTGTAGATCAGGAGGTTATCATTCTTAAAGTTTTTATTATGCAGTACAATCGCCCGCTCTTCCGGTTTATACAGGCCGTTTACCTTGCGGCTCTCTTTCCCCGAGAGAACTACGGAAAAATACTCATCGCAGGGCTCAATCTTCAGCAGCAGGGCTTTAATTTGGTCGGAGTTCATGGGCCTATTCTGCAGTAAAAAGGGGTTTTGAGCAAGAAAGTGAGCCTGAGATTCGATTTAAGTACAAAAACCAACTGGCCAGGGGCCGCATATTCAAAGGCGCCCGGAACTGCCTTCGCCCGTCCCAGGCAGCGGGGCTGCGAAACTGCAGACCTGAATCGTGGTACAGGGTATGCACCAACGCACCGGCAACCTCACCAGCCTCTCGCGGGAGGCCGTAATAATCCAGCATCCCCGCATAAGCCCAGGCCGAACCCACAATCACTTCGCCCAGCTGCAGGTCCTCTCCCCCATCCCGGGAAAACTCTTCTCCCGACGGATTAGAAACTAACAGCGGCCCCACCCGCCCCTCTTCGTAACTGCAATAGTTGTACCGGTACACCGCCAGCAGATGACTGCGCACCTGGTCTGCCGGCAGCACCTGCAGACCGGCCAGCTCGGCCAGGTAAATTCCAAACAGGGCATCTGTCTGCAGGGCTTTCCGATACTTGCCTTGGCTGGAGCTGTTGAAATACTCACCATTCCACAGCTCTCGCTGATAGGCTGCTACCGCTGTCCGCAGGAGCCGGCGGTACTCCGCTGCCTTACCTGAATCAAACCGGTCGCTGAGGGCAGCCATCACCGCTAATGCGGCCATCGAGAGGCCGCCACTGTAAGCGCCTATCCCACTCAGGGACAGGGCATCCCAGGTTGAGTCCCCGAACTCACCATGCTCCGGCAGTCCATCCCCGTCGTAATCCTGACCCGCCATGTAATCCGCCGCCCGGGCGAGAATCTCCCACTCTTCCCGTTCGATCCTGCGCCCGCTGCAACGGCGAAAGAGGTAGAAACTCGCAATAAAAGCCGGATTATGATCGAGCCACACATTCGGATCGTCCCTCCAGGAATAACCGTTCAGATCATGCCAGGGATCTTCCATTGCGCTGCCCAGATCATGGGGAATCTTTCCCGCTGTAAGCACCCGGCGCCTTTCGGCGGGCCGGTAAATCATACGGGTCGCCGCGTCCTCCAGATCTACTGTCCGCAGGTAATCCTCAAACACACTCTCAGCTAAATCCGACCATCCCGACAAAAGAGACGGAAAAGCGTATATCCATAAATCAAAGGTGTTGTAATAATAATAGCCGGTATCAAAGCCCTCTAACAGGGCAAAATGAGGTCCGTCCCCCAATACCGGGTCGGCCTCTCCTGTGGCGTCGGACACCCAAGCCGTGCCACCGCCCACCAAAAAATACAGGTCATTAATCAGGGCTCCCGCGATTTCCTTATCGTCGTTTTCACCGCCCAGCTGCTGTTGGATCTGCTGCTGCCACTTTTCAATACGCCCCTGCCATTCATTTTTACGGCTAATTGCGAAGGTTGCAATGTCTGCGGCATTGCGTCCGTCCTTGCCGAACTGACTACAGTAAGCCCGCCTCCAGCTTCGCTTTCCGCCAAACTCAACCTCCGGTAAATCCTGAACCAGTAAAAAATGTGCTTGCCCTGTGTGCTGTGCCTGCACTGTGCTGCGGCTTGCCACCGCCGAACCAATTCCCTCGTGGCAGCGGGCAGTCCAACTCTCTTCACTTTCCGGCAGAAAACCGTGGTCGGTAAAATACTTCACCACCCAGGGAAAAGTATACAGCTGAGCTTCGGGGGCCACCCCGGTTCCATTTGCCTCTGTCTTAAAGGTAAGTTCCCTGGAGAAAACAGTTTTTGGAGCCCCATCTCGGATATTCTCCTCATCGTCAATCTTATGGGAGTAGGCACAGAGAAGCACCTCGCCCTCCATATCACGCTCCACCGGCCTGTCGGGATTCCTGGTTTGCAGCACCACGCTGCTGAGAAGCTCGTTTCTAGGAAGCTTGGTGCTGAAGCCATCACCCCCTGAAGAGGAAACTTCAGCTGGAACATCGGCGGGCAGATTGATATTGCCGTAGTTACTGCGGGCCGGCCACGCACAGACCGTCTGCTGTTCACTTGCATCCAGAGTTTGCCGCCAACCAAGCTGGTTTGGCCAAAAAAGGGCCACCCCTGTTTCGAGCTCGGAATCGGTATGGTTATGAAGCTCAACGTCTATATACACTACCGGAAGCGCCGCTGCTTCGGGGTTCTCCGGAACAATGGGAGAAAAAAACCGTATGTACAATTCCATCGGCATATCGGCAGCTGAGTAGTGTTCGATAGTAACAGGGAATAAGACCCCAATTTGAAGATCGGCTTCTGTCATCGCCTGTATCCCCTTCACTTCAGGGTCCTGCATCGACAGCACCCGACATTGAGGGGAATGACCCTTTACCTTCCACCACACCAGCAGCGCCGCCGCACGAATATCACGACAGGCATGATACCCCGGCTGCAGATGCCATCGGTTAAAGCTGCCGGTAAAACTGCGACTGAAGGCCGGAGCTCCTATACCTCCATAAAACGGTCCGCTGAACGGGCCGTCATCATGGGCTCCCGGCTTGGGAGTATAAGGGCTGAAACACTGTCCAAGTGGTAGGTACTGCTTAAAGTCGCGCGCAAGATCCATTCACACAGCTCCTTACGAACAAAGCCCCGATATGGTAATACCGGGGCTCAGAAGCACCCTGTAGGTACTTAAGGCAATTTCAAAAATCAACGAGTTTAATAAGAAGACAGCTGAGTACTGTATCCCTGCTTATGCTCCAGCAGTTCCCCTTTTATGCCTGAACCTTCAGTTTTGTTAGTCCACTCGTACTTTACCAGATCCCCCGGAACATCACTATTAATCCACCATTCGTACCGGACCTCGTAGGTTTCACTCTCACCCTCGGCGTCCTCGGTACTGTATGCATCCACAATGCGTACGTGGTCCACCGTATAGGTACCAGCGGGAACTTTTATCTTTTCTGTGCCAATTATATAGTCCTGAAAATCGCCTCGGTAGAAGGCCGCCTCATATGTATTTACCTCGGAAGCCTGCTCTGTCTCTTCAGTATTCTCGCTTTTTTCACTCTCATCAGCCTCCTCAGAAGTATCAGGCTTCCATTCGCGCATCTTCTGAGTTTCCGGGTCCCGATAGCGGAATATGAGCATTTCATAGTTCTCATCGAGTAAGCTTTCGGATACCAATTCACTGCCCTCTTCATCACTGTAGCGCAGCAGCCACCAGGTGTTTCCTTCTGCAGTCCGCTTTAACAAAGCACGTTCAATTTCAATACTCTCTTCTTCCTCTGGATTATCTGCATCTATCGCTGTGACCTTCCAGACTACGCCCTCTCCCTCTGAGAAGTCTGAATACCCCTGTGCGTAACCACCTGCAAAAAAGGCCTGTGAATAAACCAACGCAGCTACCATACCGTCTTCTAAGGCACCTATCCCCACTGCGTCTGCAACCGCCTGGTTTGCTGATGCCTTTGTCTGGGACACCTTGTTGTTTACCAAGTCAGCAGTAGAATTTATAGAATCGAAAACAGACATACAGCTGCTTAGCAACAATAGTGCCGCTATAATCAGCATCGTCCCTAATAACACACGCCTTTGCCTCACTGTACACACCCCCTAGCTACTTTAAATTTCAGATTATTCTAACAAATAGTAGCACCGAAGTTGTATATGTACAACTTATTTTTCCACATAGCAGCAATTGCTCTACACATAGCCCTGATCGATCATAGCCTGGGCAACCTTGATGAAGCCTGCAATATTTGCCCCGTCCACATAGTTATGGGCTTCACTGTAACGCTCGGCATGTTCGACACTCATACTGTGGATCCGAGTCATAATTTTCAGCAGCTCATCGTCAACCTTTTGGCGGGACCATGCAATTCGTGATCCGTTCTGTGCCATCTCCAGCCCAGACACTGCTACGCCCCCGGCGTTGGCCGCCTTTGCAGGAGCATACAGAAGCCCTTTCTCTAAGAACAGATCCACCCCCTCTATGCGGGTCGGCATGTTAGCCCCCTCGGCTACCAGCTGCACTCCATTGTTCACCAAGTTCTGAGCATCTGTGAGGTTGATTTCATTCTGTGTAGCACAGGGAAATGCGCAGTCGGCGGCATGATTCCAGAGTGGATTATACTCGCTTACATCCGGGTTATGATGATATTCGGCATTCGGATATTTTTCCTTGTACTCTCCAATTCGACCACGCCGGAAATTCTTCAGTTCCTTCACAAATTCCAGTTTCTCCCGGTCTATGCCGTCACCATCAAATATGTAACCGGAAGAGTCGGAGAGAGTAACTACCTTTGCGCCTAGTTCCAACAGCTTCTCTACTGTAAACTGGGCTACATTTCCGGAGCCGGAAACCAAACAGGTTTTTCCTTCAAAGCTCTCTTCTCTTGTCTCCAGCATTCTGGCAGCGAAATAAACCAATCCGTAACCGGTTGCCTCGGGTCGGAGGAAAGATCCGCCCCATCCGGTACCTTTCCCGGTTAAGGCTCCGGTAAATTGATTCTTAAGACGTTTGTATTGTCCAAACAGATAGCCGATCTCACGCCCGCCAACACCAATATCACCGGCCGGTACATCGGTGGTTTCACCTATATGCCTATAGAGCTCACTCATGAAACTCTGACAGAAGCGCATTACCTCGAGGTCGCTTTTACCTTTCGGATCAAAATCTGAACCGCCTTTCCCTCCCCCTAAACTGAGGCTGGTCAGACTGTTCTTAAACACCTGTTCGAAGGCTAGGAACTTCATGATACTCAGGTTTACCGACGGGTGGAAACGCAGCCCGCCCTTATACGGACCGATGGCACTGCTCATCTCAACCCGGTAGCCTCTGTTAATCTGCAGCTGTTCATTTTCATCAACCCAGGGAACTCTGAACATGACCACCCGCTCTGGTTCGGTCATTCGCTCGAGCACCTTGTGATAGATAAAATCAGGAAACGAGTCCATCACTTTTTCGATCGACCGGAACACCTCTGTCACCGCCTGGTGAAATTCAGCCTCATAAGGATTCTTCTGCACCGTTGAGTTTAAAATTGGTTCAATGCTGACAAACATAAGCCCACCTTTTCGTTTCTATCTGTAGTATCGATAGTTTACAAAATAAGTTTTTTCATTTAAAGCCGCCGCAAGCAATGTGAGAGGCAAATAATGAAAGTATTTCACTCATAATTCACGATATCAAATATAGTTTAATTTACTTAACAAATTGAAATTTTATAGGTATAATGGGACATACTAATTGACTAATTAGGAGGATAAGCAATGCATACCGGGAAAAATATCAAAGCCATGCGCGAGGCCAAATCAATCAGTAGAGATACCCTTGCCGACGAGGTGGGCCAAACACCGCAGTTTATTGAACAGGTTGAAGAACATGAATATGAGGCACCGATTTCGGTACTGCTGAAAGTTGCGTCGGTACTGGGGACGGACATATCGGCTCTGATATACGGGAAGGAGTTTCAAGAAAAGTCGGTCATGGTCACAGATAAAAATTCACGGGTAAAGGTAGAGCGAAAACGGGATTTTGACTATGAAAATCTGGCTCCCTACTACAGCGGACGCCATATGGAGCCTTTTCTGGTCGATGTATACCCGGTCAAAGCGGATGCCCTCGAATACTCAACCCACGAGGGAGAGGAATTTCACTATGTAATGGAGGGGGCACTGCGAATTATAGTAGATGGGAAGGAACACCGTCTCAATCAGGGAGATTCTATCTATTTCGATTCCTCCCTACCCCATGCGCTTTCGGCTATTGGCGACAAAGCCAAACTCTTAGCAGCTATTTATCATTCCACCTCAATGTCCCATGTAACCCGCAGTCAAAAAATGAACGATCTTATCACTGCCGCCCGGCACCTCGGCGGCATGAAGGTTGTCATAGTAGTGCCGAACGACACTGCAGTAGAAGCAGTAAATCGGGCTATCGAAGAGCAGGTAATCAGCGAGGCACTACTGGTCGGTAACAGTGCCGAGATACCAGCTGAGCATAAATCTCACAAAGATCGTTATCAGATAATTGATGTTGAGACAGGTGAGAATTTTGAGATGCGCTGCGCTCAGAAGGCGGTAGAACTCATTCGGGCCGGCGAGGGTCACATGATGATGAAGGGCAATATAAATACTGCGGTTTTCATGAAAGCTGTTCTAAATAAGGAAAAGGGAATTGGCACCGGACGCCGTCTCTCATTAGTCAGTATTTTCGAGCTGCCGAAACTAAGTCGTCTGGTATTCCTTACAGATCCCGGAATCAATCCGGCACTTACCGGAAAAAAAGACATAAAAACAAGCAAGGACATCATCCTCAATGCAATCGATGTAGCCAAGAGCATGGGGGTTCACCATCCGAAGGTGGCCATCCTTGATGCAAACGAAGTACCTTCGGAAAGGGTTCCCTCCAGCATGATAGCAAAAGAGCTGTCGGAGATGGAGTGGGATGAAGCGGAGGTGTACGGACCACTCTCGTATGATCTGGCACTCTACGAAGAGTCGGCCCGGCATAAGGGAATAACCGACAATCCGGTGGCCGGTAGAGCCGATATTCTAATTGTACCTCATATTTCCGGGGGTAATTTCCTATACAAAGCCTGGGCAATGACTATGTCTGCGGATGTAGCCAATGTAGTTCTGGGAGCGCAGGTGCCGCTTATCATTACCAGCCGCAGCGATAATGATATGACCAAGTTCCTTACTTTATGCGCCAGCGCGGTCTACAGCGCACACAAATTGACATAGAAAACTTATATAGAGAATTTGACATAGCGGCGTTTTCAGTACATTATGTGAAGTTATTATGAATACAACACTGACTCTCTTAATAGTATTGCTGGGCAGTATCTTAGCGCTTGCCTATGCTGCTTACAAAACCCGATGGATTTATAGACAACCGGTAGAAGATGCAAAGCTGAAACGAATCAGCGGCTACGTGCAGGAAGGTGCAATGGCCTTTCTGGGACGGGAGTACCGGGCCTTAATAGCATTCGTTATTGTGGTTGCACTGATGCTGTTTTTGGCCAACCAGGGTGCACTACGGTTTCAGGCATTTTCATTCCTGGGCGGTGCCGGGGCTTCGGCACTGGCCGGGTATATAGGCATGAAAGTAGCCACCGCTTCGAACGGACGCACCACCCACGCTGCACAAGAAGGCATCAACCCAGCCCTCAAGATCGCCTTTAGCGGCGGAAGCGTCATGGGAATGAGTGTAGTCGGTTTAGCGCTGATGGGCATCGGTCTGGTTATGCTGTTAGGAGTTGCGCTGCTTGGCGACTCGATACCGATTGTGCAGAAGACGATACTACCGGTACTCTCGGGATTCTCTCTGGGAGCCTCTTCAATGGCCCTGTTCGCTAGAGTCGGTGGCGGTATCTTTACTAAAGCCGCCGATGTAGGGGCCGACCTCGTCGGTAAGGTAGAAGCCGGTATTCCGGAAGATGACCACCGCAACCCGGCGGTTATTGCAGATAACGTCGGTGACAATGTGGGCGATGTAGCCGGCATGGGCGCCGATTTGTTTGAGTCTTATGTAGGTTCTATTGTGGGGTCAATGATATTGGGAGTGGCAGTTGCAGGCCCGATCGAGCTGAAGTACCGCACACTGCTGTTTCCGCTGGTCTTGGCCGTTATCGGCATTATTGCCTCAATAATCGGTGTCAGCTTTGTGCGAATAAAACCTGGGAAATCACCGCAGGTTGCCCTCAATG